>CAZAUW010000079.1:0-5163 GCA_964488295.1 uncultured Candidatus Peribacteria bacterium | reverse complement strand
CTGTGGAGGAGCCAGCACCCGCCACCGTCACGCCTCCAGCTCCCGAACCGGCCCCCGCTGCGCCTGACGTTACGCAAGAGCCGGCGCCCGTCACAGCTCCCCAAGCTCCGGTAGCGCCGAGTGCAGAAGTGACGACACAAACACCGCCCACTCCTGAACCTGCCCCGCAGCCAACCGTGGAGCAGACGGCTCAAACGGAACCGGTGACTGCGCCGCCTGTTGAAGCTCCGTCGTCGCCAGAGCCACCGGCGCAACCGACCCGTCCAGCTACCGCGGAACTCACACCGCAGCCGGCTCCCGCATCCATCGGGGATGAGGCGAAGAAAGAACGCGAGCGCGAGAAGAAGCGCCTCAAGCGCAAGCGCTATAAGACGAATGTGAAGAAGCGCAAAGCCGAAGAGAAAACGGCAGGTCCGCAGGAAACCTCGACTGAGCCGGCGGCCCCGGTTCCCGCCGAGCCAACTCCGTCCGCTCCCGCAGAGCCGACATCAGCCGCACCCGCGACGGCGGACACCCCACCGGTTGAACCGGCGGCATCGGGTATGCAGCAAACTGTTGTGAGCCCGTCTCAGCCCGAGGCTCAAAGCACGCAGGCAGCGACTCCCGCTGAGGCACCGCAGACGGAAACATCCATGGATTCACTGATGCAGCAAGCCGCAAAACCAGGGCCGCAAGATGCCAAAACTCCCGAATCGGGAAAAACCGACAGCTCGGTCGCCTTCATCGTGAGCGCGGACAGCGTGAGTAATCCGCCCAAACCCGATACAAAGGAACCGGGAAAGAGCGGCGCGTGAGGCGAAACAAACTGGAATAGATCAGTGCATCCGATGCATTTTGCGCGTTCGCGCCGCTTTGCGCGCCGATGCCAAGCGGGCAGAAGCCGGCCGCGACGCCGATGCCTTGCCCCCAAGTCTGCCGCCCTTATGCATCGAACCTTTATTGAGATATGTCGTCCTCCCCGAGCCGTGCAAAGGCCCTCCGCTCGCGCGCACGACCTCCCACGCTTGACATCGACATACCGAAGGTCAGAATAGAAAAATCAAGTTCAAATGAGACATTATGCCTGACCTGACCCGTTTGAAGCAGGACATCCTCCGCGAGTGCATGGACGACGATGTTGGTTTGTGGACTATTCTGTGGCAGCTTCGCGAAGAGCATGAGGTCGCCGACTCGGCCGAACGCCGTCGTCTTACCCTGGACCTCGTCCGCGACCTCCTGACGTCCGAAGCCGTACAAGCCGGGTTTCCCAGTTCTGACGGCAGCCGCTTTGAGCCGTGGCGCGGCTCCGTCGATGAGATCATGGGCCGGATCGAGACGGAGTGGGATGAACTCGGACGCGAACCCACCATCGGCGATATCATGTGGTTCAAGACGACTTGAAAATTTACCGAAAAGCAAGAAATTAGGATTTGCTTTTCAGAGGCAATCTTTCATGAATTTAGCCAAATACATCAGCTGAAGAATTATTTGTTATAATATTTAGGTGATAAATTCGCCATCTTCCCGAGAAGACTACCCTCCCATGGAAACAGGGTTTGCAAAACCGGGTGATTCCAAAGGCATTGCAGCGGTGCAAAAAGCAGGTTGGCTTGCTACCTATCCCGATCCTGTTATTGGTCTGACAAGAGAAGATATAGAGACAAAAACTTTTGATTCAGAAGAGCAGCTGCAAAAATGGGAATTAGCGATTGAGGAACAAAATGACAACAGTAAGAGAATATGGGTTGCACGTCAGGACAAAAAAATAATTGGCTATTCTGTTGCTACTAAAGAAGGTGCAACCAATGAATTGAAGGCAATCTATGTTCTGCCCGAATACCATGGTCAAAGTATTGGCAAACCCCTAATGGAATTAGCGCTTGAGTGGTTGGGCGACAAAGATGTCAGCGTATGGGTGTTTACTCATAACAAAAGGGCAATTGGTTTCTATCGAAAACATGGTTTTGTTGAGAGTGGCAAAACCTCTACCTGGGCAATTAATGGCAAAGAAATTCCCGATCTCGAAATGATCAGGAAAGCCAGATGAACTATCCTAATTCGAGTATTCTGGGGGTCGAACCCTCTTTTACTCAAATATAGAAGTCAAAAAGAAGGATTTTGATGATGTTTTCAATGTGAATGGGGCGAGCGATGGGATTTGCCCGGCTTCGCTTGCGAGCTACGCCGTGGCAGCGCCCATCGCGTCGAAGCGGTATCGCCGCTCACGAAAATGGGTTTCAGGAACAATCCTCCGGACAAGAACCCCGCGAAGACGGATGGGGCGAGCGATCCGATTTGAAGGCCAAAGACCCGCCGCTCGCACCCACAACTTCCCAAGCTTGACATCGACATACCGGGGATCAGAATCGAGAAGATCAAGTTCAAGTGAAACGCTATGCCTGACCTCATGCGTGTGAAACGGGACATTCTCCTTGAATGCGCGGAAGACCACGTTGGATTGTGGGAAATCATATGGCAGCTTCAAGAAGTCGATCATGTCGCCGATCCTGCGGAACGCCGCCGCGTGGCCTTGGAGATAGTCCGTGATCTCCTGCTATCGGGATCGGTACAAGCCGGGTTTCCCACAACCGACGGGAGTGGCTTTGACCCGTGGGCCGGCACCCTTGATGAGATTATGAGTCGCATCGAGAATGAGTGGGATGAGCTGGGACACGAGCCCGGCATCGGCGAGATCGTGTGGTTCACGACAACTTGAAAATTGACCGAAAAGCCAGCGTTCTGTCTGACCGAGATAGAACTGTTTGTCTTTTTCCGAAAACAACACATACAACCACGGCATCGCTTTCATTGAGAAGTGGAGCGAGCGATGGGATTTGCCCGGCTTCGCTTGCGAGCTACGCCGTGGCAGCGCCCATCGCGTCGAAGCGGTATCGCCGCTCACGAAAATGGGTTTCAGGAACAATCCTCCGGACAAGAAACCCGCGAAGACGGATGGGGCGAGCGATGGGATTTGAACCCACGACCTCCAGGGCCACAACCTGGCGCTCTAACCAACTGAGCTACGCCCGCCATAGGATGGAAGAAAAAGAACGACGATGTCCGCGCGGCGCACCTTGTCTATCACGCCCCGCTTCGCGTGGCTAGGCCAACTGCCTGCCCGCCACAGGCTGGGGTATAGTAAAGATATTCCTTAGCCATTGCCAGACATACGAAACGATCAGCGCGGATAAAACTCCCTGCTCTCGGCCACGATCCTCCGGCACGTCGGCTGATGCGCTTGCTGCAGTATGCCGCAGAGTTCTTCGCCTTTGCGGGACGACGCAAAATGCACGATGTAGTAGCTCACCATCCCCTCGATGCAATGCTCCTGCTGGCTTGCAGGCGCCCTGCCACAGAGTTCCTCCACCTGCAGCGGCGCATCGATGGTCTGCTTCATCATCACGGCTCCCACGCCTTTGTAGCACGCGTCTCGCGGCGCGGGCGGGACGCTCTGGCACCATCGCAGCGCACCGGGGTAATCGCCCGGATGTTGTTTGACGTAATACCGCGGGGCATACAGGGCGCACACGCCCTCATTCACTGTCGTCTGTCCCCTGCACGCGAAGTAGGGATCATCGGGCCTGAGATACCTGGATGGATGCGCGGTGGGATCGGTGTCAAAATTTTCCATGAACACCCCTTCGGCGCACTGGATGCGCTGGAAGGATTTGGCGAAGCGCGCGCAGAGCTCGAGTGACCCGGGCACATCATTGGAACTTCGCAGCATCAAGCCGTGTCCCAACCCGTGGAAGCACGTGGTGGCCGTATCGGGGCAGATATGCAAGAGGGACGTGCCGATATCGGGGATGTCGGCGAGGTATTCCTCCACAACACCATGGACGTAGCCCGAGCCGCAGATGTCGTCGTCGTAGCGAAGCGCCCCCGTGAAGCCGTACTTGGCGTATGCCGCGTGCCCGATCTCGTGCGCCATGCCGTGGCAGAGCGCCGCGAGCCGCGGATTTCGGTCCATCATCATCCGGAACGTCGCCAATGCACCCGAGGCACTCCCGTCGCGCACTTCCTGCTGGAGCACCGCGACTCCCATGGTGTACTGCGCCATCAGGGGATCGATGCCGCTGTGATTGGCGCGGCCGCAGGAAAAAAGCAAGAGCGTACAGCTGAGCGGCAGTAGAGACATGCAAAACCGGCGGGGTACTCGCTCTGTGCGCATACCCTCACGGTAGCACATCCAGTACACTGCCGCCGATGATCGAATACCAGCGCGTCATCCTGGGCGATACGATCCGTAACACGGCCTTCATGGAAGCGCTGGAAGACGCGATCGAGCCCTGCAAAACGGTGGTGGCCGACATCGGCTCGGGCACGGGGTTCCTCGCGTTTTTGGCATCCAAAATTGGCGCGAAAGAATGTTATCTTTTGACTCCACGGAGCTGATAAACCTGAGCAAGAAAATTGCGCAAGAAAATGGCATCGGGAACTGTCACTTCATCCGCCAGCATTCGATGGATGTACGCAGTCCAAGCAAGGTTGACCTGGTGATTTCCGAGACACTGGGGAATTACGCGCTGGAGGAAAATATTCTGGAAATCATGCATGACGCCAAACGGTTTTTGAGACCCGGCGGGAGGATGATCCCGCAGACCATCCGTCAGTTCGTATGCCCGATCATATCGTCCCGTATTCATGACGAGCTGGATATCTGGCACCGCATCCCGCTCGGTCTGGACTTTGGCGCCGCGCGGTCGATCTCGCTCCATAACATCTACGTCCGCCGTATCGGCCCGCAAGACCTGCTCACGGGCCGCGGCGCGATCCGGCAGTGGGATACCGTCGCACTGGGCGATGATGGGCAGAGTATGCGCGACGCGACGGTCGAATGGGTGATGGGGAAGAAAACGGACGTCGAGGGCTTTGCCGTGTGGTGGGAATGCGATTTGACGCCGGGGATCACGCTTTCGACGAGTCCCCTTTCTCCTGCCACCCACTGGGAACAAATCTACCTGCCCCTGCTTCGCCCGATCCGCGCGCGCAAGGGAGAGACGATCCGCCTGACGATCCATTCGGATTCCCGCATGGAAGTGAAGATCAGCATTGATTGGTCGGCGGCTGTGCTGGATGCCCGTGGAAATACCCTCGATGAACAGAGTTTGAGCATGCAGAAAGGATTTGTGGGGAGCGGGAACCGACAGTAGAGTGATCGCATGCGGCGATTGGCCATCACTC
>CAZAUW010000078.1:0-5239 GCA_964488295.1 uncultured Candidatus Peribacteria bacterium | reverse complement strand
GTGGGGCAAATCGCAGGCGGCATTACCGGAGGCGGCGGTGGTCTCATCGGGGGGCAACTAGGAGGCCAGATCGGCGGGACGCCCGGCGGCGCCATCGGGACACTCGGCACCACTGGCGGGCGCATCGGCGGCGGGGAGTGGGAGGGACCCCGGGAGGCCAGGGAGGAGGGGTCCAGGGAGGCGCGGGCGGCACAGGCAACAAGTCCAACCCGGGCGGAGCGTGCCCCGCCAATGCGTGCGCCGCCGGCGGCGACACGACGTGCCATCAGCAAGGGAAGAACTGCACCAACATCTCGGTGCAGCCGTGTTTCGAATGCACCGGCGGCCCGTTCCTCTCGAGCGCCGGCGGCAACGCCTCATCCGCCTGCCCACCCAATCCTCTGCCACCGCCCCCGCCAGGTTGCAGCTTCATCTGCATGATTGAGAAGGCGTTTGGCAGTTGCCCGCATTGCACGCTCGTCTGCGGGTCCAGTTCGTCGCGCTCGGGCTCCAGCGCCTCCTCGCATAGCGCATCATCCCGCAGCGGTTCGGGTTCCAGCGTCTCTTCCCGCTCTTCCTCTTCGCATGCCGCCAGCAGCGCCGCCGCAGTCTCTTCGGGCGGCTCGCATGGGTCGTCCGGCGGCGGAGGAAGCAGCGCGGGGGGAGCATCGTCGGGCTCGCACTACTCTTCCGGCGGTGGCTCCAGTTCCTCCTGCCCGGCCTTCCAGACGCCGTATCCGCCTTCCGGCTGTTCCTACGATTGCAGCCACACCGACGGCAACGGATGCACGCTCTGCCGTTTGACCTGCAGCAATAACAGCAGCATCGGGTACTGCCTGAGCCCCTCGCCGTCCGCCCCTCCCGCGGGATGCTCCTACAACTGCAACACGCGCGACAGCCGCGGATGCTCCATCTGCAGCGTGTCGTGCAATTACAGCAGCGTCACCAGTTGTCCCACCTTCACCACTCCCTATGCGCCCTCCGGCTGCACCTACAGCTGCAATACGCGCGACAGCCGGGGCTGTTCCGTCTGCCAAGTAACGTGTAATGCCAGTAGTGTGGGCGGGATCAACGGCGGGACCAACGGAGGAACCGCCGGCGGGCCGGCCTGCGCCACGCCCACGGTGCCCTCCATCCCATCGTACTGCTCCTACGACTGCAACGGCACCGACAGCCGCGGATGCGCGCTCTGCCGCGTCACTTGTCAGCCTGCAGGTTCGCGGAGTTCCGTCTTCCGCTTCGGCCGCTCCGCCCCGGGTTCGACGGTCGACATGACGTGCCGGTTTTTCCCCGAACGGTGCGGCCAGCAGATGCAGCCGCCGCAGAACGGCTGCCCGGCACAGCTGCCGCCCGGCTTCGCGTGTGCGCAGAACGCCCAATGTGTGACCGGCCTATGCCTCACGGGAGTCTGCTCCTCGTGCACCAGCAACAACCAGTGCACCAGCCATGAATGCTACAACGGCTCCTGCCTTGGGCAGGGAGGCGATGCGTGTTCCGTCGACAGCCAGTGCGCCAGCGGCCAGTGCAGCCAGTGCGCCTGCGCGCCCTGCCCAGGGGGCAGCTGCCTGCCGCCCGAAACGGTTCCCAGCATCACCAACCCAACCAGTCCGCCGAATATCGTGGGCCAGACGCCGGGCACCCAAGTGATCAATCTGCCCGGGTTCACGCCGTTCAACGCGTCGCTCACGCCCATTGCCACGAGCCATGCGCCCGCGGGCAGCACCGGTCCGGCGGCTGTGGCGTTGATGGCGGCCGGGGCGGCGGGAGGGTGGGCATGGATGAGGAAGAGGCGCAAGAGCAAGTGAGAACGAAAAAGCAAGAAACCCTTCGGCAGAGCTCAGGGGAAGGCGAGCGCCGCAGTTTTCCGCCCCCACCCCAGCCCTCCCCCACGGGGGAGGGTGCCCCGCACAGCGGGGCGGATGGGCGAGGGAAAAGTCAAAGCACACAGGACTTTCAAAACTACCATCCGTTTGTATCTTGCCCGCCCTGAGTTTCATCGAAGGGTTTCTTGCCTGCCCTGAAATTCATTGAAGGGCATCTTGTGTCTTCGTTCACCACAGCGCCGTCGGTTCATCCTTAATCAGTACGCTCCCTTGCTGCATTTTCCCGCTCTTCACGTCAATGCGCTTGAAGACTACGAGCAATGCCACGAGCGACTTATTATGGATGATGAGGCTGGAGGGGGTCTCGGGGAGGGAAAAAGATACGGTGGCTCCCGGGGGGATTTTCCACCGCATCAGTGCCCCGCTCGCGAACCCGACAATATCGCGCAGGAGCGCATGGCGTGCCTCGCGCAGTTTCCATGCCGCCGGCACGGTCACGAAGACCGGAGCGATGGATGTCGCCTGGATGTCGGCGAGGCCGGGCCCCGCGCCGGCGCTCATCGTGATTGCCAGCGTGAGTGGGAAGTCGTGCCCCACTTCCACATCCGCGGCCGGCGACATATTCACTGTATCACCCGTAATGGGCGCGGACCGGACCGCCAGGACAACTCCTATCGCAGCCAGCGCCGCGATGCAGGTGAGGCCCTGGAGGAAGGCCGAAGGGCGGGACGAAGCTAGAGACATCGCAAGGGGAAGAGTATAGCCAGGCCGGTAGCGCGAAGAAACAAGTGTATTTCAATGAATCTCAGGGCATGCAAGAAACGCTTCGATGGAACTCTGGGCGGCAAGGTACAAGGCGGCGGCAGTACCCGGTAACACTTGCAAGTTTGTCCTATCCGCAGCCGTAGTATTGCGAAACGCTCCGGGCAAAAAGAAAACCGCGTTTTTTTTGTTCCCAGGGCTGCTTTATGTTACAATGTGTTCTCGATATGGAGCTTGATCCCCACATTCTCCAGCAGATCATCCAGCGCATCTACCAGCAGATGCGCTGCCCCCAGTGCGGCAAGCGGGTGCCGGTTGACTTCGCCTCCGTGCGCATCGCGGCCAATGATTTCATGCTGCTGCAGCTGCGCTGCGACACCTGCGATGCCTACATCGTCCTCCACGCCTCGCTCCAGGGCACCGAGGCGCTCCTGCCGCGCATGCAGGGGGAAGACCAGATGGTGAACGCCTCGTCGACGCTGCACCTCAAAGAAGAGGAGGTGAAGCTGCTGCGCCAGGCGCTCGACCAATGCCAAGGGTCGTTTACGAAGCTGTTTGAAACCTACGGACGCGCCGATCCGCAGACCCGCATTGCCTGAGAGCCTCCTTCGTTTACCCCAAACGTATGCGTCGCCGCGCGGTTCTCTTCATCGTTTCTCTCCTTCTCTTCACGGGTTGCGGGGTGCATGTGGTCAAAGGCGGGCCCGTTGACTCTGTGATCCAGACGGCCTCGCAGGGGAAAGCATTGGTCGGCAGCGTCGTCCAGGGCGCCAGGCAGGCCGCTCAGCTTGCCGGCAATGGGATCAATGCCGCCAAACAGGGCATCGCAACCGTCAACGCCGATATGCAGCAGATGCAGGAAGGGGCAGGGCAGATCAGGCAGGGGGTGGCCACGCTGAAGAATGCGGTGAGGAAGTGAAATGGTTGAATGGGTGAATGGTTGATAATCGCGCTGAGTGCTTGCAAGCCATTTAGCCATTTTACAGTAAAATATAGCAGTAATGGTCATTCCTGTAATTATTGCTAGATAAGTAAAAAAATGTTATAATATTCATGTTATTTCCTTCCAAACACACACATGTCCCGCAATTCCCCCTACGTGCACACGCCCCGTTTGGAAGCGCTGGCCCTGATGTTCGCCGTCGCGGCGCTCTGTCTCAGCGCCACGCTCGTCACAAATCTCCCGGCGGTGCAGGCAATGCTGATCGGTCAATAAGAGGGGTCGACAGGATCAAGGCAATCATTGTTTGCGAGTGACTGTTGGCTCGTTGGCTGGTTGCTCGTTTCTCGATTAACGGTGAACAAGCCAACAAGAAACGAGCCAACGAGTAACGATAATTTTGATATTTTTTTGCTTGCGCACGGTTATCACATCATTACAATAGCACTACATTTACCGGTGTTTTTCCCCTGATGAAGACGATCAGAGGGGAAAACAGCCGGGTTTCCGTGTGTTTATTTTCGCTCCTTTATTTTCTGAAGAATGGCCAAATGGTCAAATGGTTTGCATGCAGTACTCTGGATGCGTGCGAAAGCCTCACTACCTGCATTGCCAACCATTCAACCATTGAATCATTACGCCATTCCTGTTTTATTTCCTCCAGCCTCCGTCCCATGCCCGCACCCCATCAAAACAACAAGTCCGCCGCCACCGATTCGTTCGATGCGGTGGCTCTCAGCATCGCCAGCCCCGAGGACATGCTCGCCTGGTCGCGCGGGGAGGTGACCAAGGCCGAGACGGTGAACTACCGCACCCAGCGGGCCGAACCCGACGGGCTTTTCTGCGAGCGCATCTTTGGCCCCACCAAGAACTTCCAGTGCTTCTGTGGCAAATACAAGGGCGTGCGCTACAGCGGAGTGGTGTGCGAGAAGTGCGGCGTGGAAGTGACGCGTTCGATCGTCCGCCGCGAGCGCATGGGCCACATCAACCTGGCCGTGCCTGTCACCCACATCTGGTTTTTGCGCAGCTCCCCCTCGCGCATCGGGTTGCTGCTCGATCTGCCCATCAAGACGCTGGAGCAGATCGTGTACTTCGCGGCCTACATTGTCATCACGCTCGATGACGAGGCCAAGAAGGAAGCGGAGAAGGAAATGGCCAGCAGCATGGATGCGCGCAAGACCCAGATCAAGCGCGAGTACGAAGAGGCCAAGAAGAAGCTGCAGGAGGGCAAGGCCACGCGCGCCCAGCTGGACGCCCTGGATGACGAAGCCGCCGGGAAGCTCGACAGCCTCAAGCAAAACCACAAAGATGCGCTCGACGACCTGCGCAATCTGCGCGTGGGCGCGGTCCTGAGTGAACTCAAGTTCCGCGAGATGAACATGAAGTTCGGGCACGTTTTCCGCGCCGGCACCGGCGCCGAGTCGCTCAAGGAGATCATCGAATCGGTGGATTTGCAGAAGATGCTCGAGGACGTGAACAAAGAGCGCGAGCAGTCGAGCGGGCAGAAACTGAAGAAAATCATGAAGCGCATCAAGCTCATCAGCTCGCTCCTGCAGGCGTCCATCAAGCCGGAGTGGACCATCCTCGCGCGCCTGCCCATCATCCCGCCCGACCTGCGCCCTATGGTGCAGCTCGACGGCGGGCGCTTCGCGGCATCCGACCTCAATGACCTCTACCGCCGCGTCATCAACCGCAATAACCGCTTGAAGAAACTCATGAGCATCGGCGCCCCCGA
>CAZAUW010000077.1:0-5254 GCA_964488295.1 uncultured Candidatus Peribacteria bacterium | reverse complement strand
GGGATGACGTGGAACCGCCCGTCCACGCGATCAAATTACGCCCCTTGAGGAGCGATGCCACCTGCTTGTCCCACTGATATTGGGCGTTGGCGATGCCGACGCCGAGGAAGAGGACGAGCAGCACCGCAAGCGACCACACGCGCGGCACGCGGCGGCGGATCACGTGGAGGCAAAAGAGGATGATGAGCAAAAACCCCGCGGCGACGGCCGCGAACGATCCGCCCCAGACGAATACCGCTTGCGCCATGGAGGCGGGCGCAAAGACGCTTTTGAGCAGTTCGATCGCAAGCCACAGCGACACGATGAGCACCGGGAAAAAATGCAGCAGGCGGAAGAGGTAATCGGCCCTGTTGAGCTTCAAAAACGGGTAGAGCAGGATGGGGTAGAGCAGCGTGATGATGAAGAGCATCGTCCACGCAAGCGAGCCGGCCGGGATGGGCGGCAGGAGCGACACCGCAATGCCCGTGAGCATGATGGCGACGCCAAGCAGCAAGACGAGCAGGGTCTCGGTGAGGTGCTTGAGGGGCATAGGAAAAGGCATTTTCCTCTGGGATTGCGTATGTGTCAATTACGCATTTTTATGGCAAAATGTGAAGCTGGGTACACTATGCTGCATCTTCGCAATTCCGCTCAGTTAACTCTTGCTACCGGGCAGGTATTTTTGCCGGGGATCTTCCTGCGTTGCCTGCTTTGGGAGCACCTGGTAGTAGCGCGCGGCAAAGAGCCGGTACTGCAGGTAGAGATAGCCCCCAAGCAACACAAGCCAGACAACCCAGAGTACACGCATCGAGAGAAACTCAATGCCCTGCAGCCGGCACACCGCAAACACAAAACCGGCGAAGCCGAAGCCAAGCGACACGACCGGCCAGGTCTTGCTGAGCTTTTTGGCGATGGGCGAAGCGGCTTTCCTCCGCCAGCGGATGACGGGCGACGCGAGGATCAGGAGAATGCTCACGATCAGCAGCACGAGCATGACCGGATTGGTGAGGGCAACGGGAGCGGGGCTGAGGCTGAAGAGATACGAAAACATCCACAGTAAGATACAAGAAACAAGATACAAGATACAAACGGTGGTAGCTTCTCGATAACACTTTCTTCTATCGCTACCCCCATCCCTAGCCTTCCCCCAACCTGTCCTGAGCCTGGTCGAAGAACGCGGAAGGGAATGTATGTGTTTGTGTTCTTTTTTTAAAAAATACTTCCTTATTCCCTCCCCCGTGGGGAAGGGTGCCCCGCAAAGCGGGGCGGGTGGGGGAAATGGGAGGTGGCAGAGCATCACGTTTCTCCCAAAGCTTCGACCTCTTGTGTCTTGTTTCTTCCTCAGAAGTACGGGTGCTTGCGGCGTTCAATCACCACGTACACCACCGTCGCAAGTAGCGCCATAATCGCCATCAGCTGGCTCACGCGCAGGTCGTAGGTTTCCAGGTCCAGCGAAGGACGCACGATCATGTACCCGACGGTGGCGGCCACGAGCAAACCTTCGCAAATGTAGAAGGTACGTTTGGAGATTTTGAGCTCGATGGCCGCGAAGAGCCCGAGCGTGGCGAAGAGCGTGAAGAGCAGGATGAAATCCACCTTGGTGGCCGATACGGGGATGGCGAAGTCGCCGCGGAAATACTCGAGCGCAAAGGTGCCCACCGACGCGCAGACGATGCCGAAGAGCGTCTCGGCCCCCACCCGCTTGGAGCGCTTGCGGACGATCAGGAGCAGGAACGTGAGGATGAAGTAGAAGAGCGCATAGTACGCCTGCACCGGATGGATGGGTATCACATAGCGCACGTTGATCGCGTCGTAGGTGATGCCCCACGGCACGTCGGTCGGCTTGCCGTAGGCGTCGCCCGAGAGGAACGCGCCCACCCAGAAGAAGACGAGCCCAAGGGTGGTGGCCGGCAGGAGCGCATCCAGCCACTGGAGGAAGATCGAGCGGTGGCCGCGGGTGGCAAAATAGATGACGATGCCGATGCCGATGGCGCCCCCCAGGAAACTGAACGAGCCGTCCCAGAGGATGAGGATGCGCAGCGGATCGGTGACATACACCTGGTATTCGGTGAGGACCGAAAGGAGTACCCCGCCGAGGACGCAAGCCAGCACGTAACGCAGTCCGTGTTCCTTAAAATGCTGGAGCGACAGGTTGGCGCTCTCTGCCAGCCGCAGGAAGAATTCGATGCTCAGCCATAAACCCAGGAGGATGCACACGAGGCGCGACCAAAAGAAGAACGGCCCGAACTGGAAGACCTGGAACATTCGTTGCTAGAGTAGCAGAGGTATTGAAAACAGCGAAGAACGGTTCGTATATGGTATGTGGTATATCGTATGTCGTATGTGGAAAAATGATTGATACGACATACCACATACGATATACGCATCATCCGATTGCCAGTTCCAGCTTCCGCCCTGCCACTTCCTGTGTCACCGTCCGCACAAACTCACCAACCGGTACCATCACCTGCTTCTTGCTCTTGATATTGCGCACGGCGACGGCCTTGGCTTCCGTTTCCTTGTCGCCGATGACAAGCACGTACGGGATCTTCTGTTGTTCCGCTTCCCTGATGCGCTTGCCAAGGGACTCGGTGTGGTCGAAAGAGACGACGCGCAAACCGGCGTCTTTCAATTGCTGATAAGTCTTCGCCGCATACGCTTCATGGCCCTCGGCGACGGGCAGGAGCGCGATTTGCACGGGCGCGAGCCAGAGGGGAAAGAGGCCCTTGAAGTGCTCAATGAGCACCCCAATGAAGCGCTCGAAAGAGCCGAAAATAGCGCGATGCATCATGATGGGACGCTTCTTCGCGCCGTCCGTGTCGACATACGTGAGGTCAAACCGTTCGGGCATGTTGTAGTCCACCTGCGGGATTGTCCCGAGCTGCCACTGGCGCCCCAAGGCGTCGCGCACGATCAGGTCGATCTTGGGTCCGTAGAAAGCCGCCTCCCCCACCCCTTCCACGAACGGCAGCTGCATCCGCTTGAGCACTGACCGCAGCGTCGATTCCGCCTTGGCCCAATTCTCGTCGCTCCCGATGTACTTCTCCTTATTCTGCGGATCACGAAGGCTCAAGCGCAGGAGGAAATCGTCGAAGCCGAGCGTCCGGTAGATAGAGAACGCAAGGTCCAGGATACCTTCGATCTCCTGCTCCATCTGGTCGGGACGCATGAAGAGGTGGGCATCATCCTGGGTGAAGCCGCGCACGCGCGTGAGCCCACCCACCTGCCCGCTCTTCTCGTAGCGGTAGACGGTGCCGAATTCGGCGATACGCACGGGCAGATCTCGGTAGCTGTGGGTTTGGCTCCGGTACACTTCCAGGTGGTGCGGGCAATTCATGGGCTTGAGGATGTAATCGCTGTCCTCGGCATGGATGGGCGGGAAGATGTCGCCCGCGAAGTGCGACAGGTGCCCGGATTTCTTGTACAGGTCGGCTCGCCCGATATTGGGCGTATAGGCGAAGCTATATCCGCGCTTCTTGAGCTCCGCGCGGATCCAATTCTCCAGCTCCTGGCGGATGATGGCTCCTTTGGGCGCGAGCATCGGCAGCCCCGGCCCCACCACGTCGGCGATCACGAAGATGTTCATCTCGCGTCCCAGCTTGCGGTGATCGTACCTGGCCGCTTCCTCCAGCATCTTCAAGTGCCGCTCCAGTTCGGCTTTGGACGGGAATGCGGCCACATACACGCGCGTGAGCTGCTCGCGCTTCTCGTCGCCTCTCCAGTAGGCCCCTGCCACGCTCATGATCTTGAAGGCATCCGCGGGGATTTCCCTGAGGTTTTCGACATGCCCACCTCGGCAGAGATCGACGAACGTTTCCTCCCCCCCGGGGCCGATGTTGGCGTAGTGAGTGACCGTCTTCACGCCCTCGTTCTTCTCCAGGTCTTCGATCAGCTCCACCTTGAACGGCTGCTTGCGCTCCTTCCAGTACTTCCTGGCATCTGCGGTCTTCAACTCATCGCGCCGGAAGGTCTGGCCCTGGTGGATGATGCGCCGCATTTCTTTCTCGATCGCCGGGAAGTCCGACTCCGAAATGGGCTTCTCGAAGAGGAAATCGTAGTAGCAGCCATAGTCAATCGGCGGCCCGATGGTGATCTTGGCCGTGGGCCAGAGCTTCAGCACGGCCTGCGCCAGCACGTGCGCCAGCGAGTGGCGCATATCGTGCAGGCTGTCGGGGGTGGCGGGACGGGAAGTCATGGTCAGACGGGGAGAGAATACAAAAAAGAACCTCGCGCGGGAAGGGAGGCTCAATCATCACGACACAGCGCAGAGCCGCCCCTCACGGGGTGATGGTTGTCTGCTTCGTTTTGATGATGCATGCGAAGGGCATAGGAAGATTCGTATATCGTATGTCGTATGTGGTATGTCGGGTAGCCCAGTATACGACATACGATATACCACATACCTTCATGCTACCCCCACTTCCTGCTCAATGGCACGGACTTCTCTCAGTAACTGCGGATCATTCTGCAGTTTCTCCTCGATCTTCTTATACGCGTTCATCACGGTCGTGTGGTCGCGGTTGCTGAAGAGCTCGCCCAGGCGCACGAAGCTCATGCGCAGGTACTTCTTGCCCAGGTACATCGCGATCTGCCGCGGGATGAGGATTTCTTTTACGCGGGAGGGGCCGATCATGTCCTGCACCGATACCGAGTAGTAGCGGCTCACGGATTCCAGCACGTCCTGGAAGGTCGCCTTGCGCCCGGCTGCGGTTTCAAAGCCCACCTGCTCTTCCTTGTGGTGCGGGTCGCGGTTGAGCTTCTGCATGATCTCGGCGATGCTCTTGATGGTGGGCATGCGCTGCTCCAGTTCGTAGAGGGCGACGGCCTGCATCAGGATGCCTTCCAGCTCGCGCACGTTGCGCTTCACGTTCTCGGCGATGAACTGCAGCACGTGCATGTCGAGGAAAATCTCGTACTGCGCGGCCTTTTCCGAGAGGATCGCGAGCCGCGTCTCGTAATCGGGTTGCGAGACGTCGGCGATCATCCCGCGCGCGAAGCGCGACACGAGCCTGTCCTCCAGCTGCAGCTCCTGCGGCGGCCGGTCGGCCGAGAGGATGATCTGCTTGCGGGCCTCGTAGAGGGTATTGAAGGTGTGGAAGAACACTTCCTGCGTGCGGTCCTTGTTGGCGATGAACTGGATGTCGTCGATGATGAGCACGTCCACCGACCGGTAGCGGCGGTTGAACTGGTCCATCTTCTGGTGCTGGATCGCCTCCACCACCTGGTTCGTGAAATCCTCGGACGTGGTGTACACCACCGCCGCGCGCGGCATGTT
>CAZAUW010000076.1:4900-5262 GCA_964488295.1 uncultured Candidatus Peribacteria bacterium | reverse complement strand
CCGAGCCTTACTTGCGGGAGTTTGGAAGGCAGACGGGCTCATTGCTGCAGCGGCTGGGGAGATTGCTACCGCAACCCGTGTGGATCCCCACCCGGCAAAAAAAGCTGCGCCGCTACAGCCGCGGGATGCTCTTCTTCCTCGACATCCTGCGTTTCGGCGGCACCTTCGCATTGATCTTCGCGGTGCTCTTCGTGGCACTCAATTACCAGAGCTTCTGGGATATCGCCTCGTCGAAGCTCGACATCTTCTTGCACGGCACCACCGTGGAAGCGCCCGATTCCGGCAACCCCCTGGCGGATTCGCTCAAAGCCCCCGGCGCTCCCCCCGATGCCGGCCTCCTCCCAGGGCAAAGGAACCGCGGT
>CAZAUW010000076.1:1378-4890 GCA_964488295.1 uncultured Candidatus Peribacteria bacterium | reverse complement strand
GGCGATGCGCCGTTTGCCCATCCGGAGAATGGTCACGCGTCGATCGAGCCGGAGCTTGCTGAGGCGGTCGCCGACTTCGGTGGACCGCCGACCGACAGCGCGCCGATTGAGCCGATGCGGGAAGAGTCGCCCGCACCTGCAATGCCCGCGGCCCGACCCGAGCAACCGCGGCGGCGCTCAACGGTGCGGGAGCCAGCGCCCATTGGCGGCTCAGGGTCGGAACCGATGCCGGCAACCCCCTGGCGGAGTCGCTCAAGACCCCCGCGGGAGAAAGCGCGCAACGAAACGCGGGCGACTTGCTGAGCTACCTGCCCACGGTCGGCCCGCCCCAGAACCGGCTCATTATCCCACGGCTCAAGCTCAATGTGCCGCTCATTGATCCCCCCTACGACGCCCTGCTGCGCCAAGACTGGGGACAAGTGGAATCGGATATTCAGTCCGCGCTTCAAAGGGGCGTGGTGCACTATCCGGGCACGGCACGGCCGGGGCAGGCTGGCAACTTTTTTGTGACCGGCCACAGCTCCTACTACCCGTGGGATCCGGGCCATTACAAGAGCGTCTTCGCGCGGCTCGGCGACCTGCAGGTGGGCGATGAATACTGGGTGTACTACGGCGGCGACAAGCACCGCTACATCGTGCGCGGCAAGGGCGAGGTGAGCCCCTCGGATACGTCGGTGCTCGACCAGCCCCCGGGCGACAGGGTCTCGACCCTCATGACCTGCACCCCCACGGGCACCACCTTACGCCGCCTGATCATCGCGGCACAGGAAGAGGATCCCGAAACCGGCCTCCCACTCAAAGTGGGACAGAAGACCGGCACGAGCGTGGTGCCGAAGCCGTCGCTCACGGCACTGCCGATTTAAGCGCTGCGACTGAGCCGTTCGGCTTGAAAGCCATCGGGTAGCATCATGCCGGGTTCATTATTCTTCACAGCCCAATTACACCGCTGCCGCGTAATATTTCGCAGTTGCCAGCTTCTCTCTTCGAGTAAATGCTGCTGCGGAACTTCTATCAGCGGAAGAGCTGCCGCAAGATGATCTTTGGAAGAAGGTGCATGGCTAAAACCAAGAGTCACCAACTCGGCCCGACGTCTGATTGTATTTGCCCTCCGTCCGGGTTCATCAACCAAACAAGCGCCATTGGGCAAAAGCAACTGGCACCCTTCACAAAAGAACCGCGGCTCACCTGTGTTTTCCATAGCAGAAGTGGGAAACAAAAGAGCGCGAAAGAATAGGATTTTTGTAATCGTTGTCAATTAAAAAATCAGACGAATTCCTCCAAGAGAATCAGCAGGGCGGCCGTATAATATTGACATTCAAATAAAGAGGAAGATACTGCATCCTTTATTTCATTCATTATCAGCTTTCTTATGGCCAATACATCGATGCCCGCCGAATCTGGTTCTCACGCTAAGAAGTTGGACACTCCATCATCCCCGAATAACGGAGGGCCATTGATAGGTAGAAGGCATTTCGTTTTGGCATCTGCGGGACTGCTTCTTGGATGCAGCGGCAAAAACGATGCCCCGGCTCCCGTGACTGAAACAAAGGAACAAATTGTTGAAAGGCTCCGCAAAAGACAAAAAGATTTGCAGGAAAAAGCCAACCGTATTGCCGAGTATCGCGAGAACGTGAGAAAATCTCTTGGGACACCTGACGAAGAGCAAGCAACGCATGAGCTTTCGAATCTTTTGGCCAGCATCAGGTCTTGGAACGAGGACTTTGCGGGAAAGGAAGACTGGCAGATTAAAATGCCAAAGTAAGTCTTTCACTTGAACGACCGGCAAGTGAATGGTGCCGCCGCTCGGACTTGAACCGAGATGCCCGGTAAGGGGCAAGGGATTTTAAGTCCCTCGTGTCTACCATTCCACCACAGCGGCACTGGAAAATATGGTACCAGAATGTCATGGTTCGACAGAGCTCACCATGACATTTCATTCATCAGAATAATCTTCCGCCCAGCGGCACCTCAAAGTCCGGATGCAGAAACACCGCATTCCCGTCGGCATCGGGCATGCCGAGGGTGAGGACTTCGGAGAAGTGCTTGCCGATTTGCTTGGGCGGAAAATTCACCACCGCGATCACCTGTTTGCCGGTCATTTCCGGCCCTTCGTATCGCGGTTTCAATTTGGCGAGCGACTTCTTCGTGCCGATCTCCGGGCCAAAATCAATCTGCAATATATGCGTGGAGTATTTGCCCTCGCGGAACGGTTCGACCGAGAGGACTCTGCCGACGCGGATGTCGACCTTTTGGAAGTCGTCGTAGGAAATCATGGGAGCCTGTATGATAGCAACCATGGCAAAGCTATGGAAATTCATCTCGATCATGGCCAAAGAGTGGTGGAACGACGACGTGCCGCGGCATGCGGCCGCCATCGCCTTCTACACGGCCTTCTCGCTCCCGTCGTTCCTCGTGATGCTCATCACGATCGCCGGGCTCTTCCTGGGCGCCAACGTGGTGCAGACCGAAGTGCTGCGTCACATCCAGGAACTGCTTGGCCCCGAGAGCCGCGCGTTCATCCAGGCGGCGCTTACAAACCTCCAGCTCTCGCGGCAGAGCGGGCTTGTGACCCTCTTCGGGGCAGCGGTGCTGCTCGTGAGCGCCGTGAGCGTGATGCGCAGCCTGCAGACGGCGCTCAATATCATCCTCGAAATCAAGCCGCTTGCGGGGGAGCATGTGTTACACGAAATCCGCCGCTACATCCTGTCGTTCTTCCTCCTGATCGTGACGGCCGTGTTCCTGCTGGGCCTCACGATGCTTAGCACCGTGTTCGCGTCGGTGGATAACTCGGCGCTGTTGCCCTCAGGGCTGCATTTCCTCTACGTGACCGATCTGCCCGTGACGTACCTCGTGGTCACTCCCCTCTTCTTCCTGCTCTACTTGTTCCTGCCCGAACGCCGCCTGCCGCCCTGGATCGTCCTGCTCGGGGCGCTCGTTGCATCCAGCCTGTTTGTGGTGGGTCGCTTCCTCGTCAACCTCTACATCCTCAACGCCCACATGGATCTGCAGTACGGGGTGGCGGCGTCGCTCCTCATCCTCCTCCTGTGGATCTACTACATCGCCCACATCTTCCTGCTCGGCGCGGAGTTCATTGACGTTTTTTCTCAATGGACAGCCAAGAAGACATGGTTGGGGAACAAGAAGCGATACTGGATATAATCAATAAAATATGTTAAAATAACAATGTGGTGGAGATCAACATCAAACACTGGCCATATGTGCGGTGGACGGATGAAGCGGCATCGGAGAAGACACTCGGTGCCACGTGTTTGGGGATCTCCATCGTGGCGGGTTCCACCTACAGCGCGTTTGCCAAGCAGCTGATGACGGCGCTCTCGGCACGGTCGCTTTTGCTACTCAGCGAACTGCTGACGGGCTTCTTCGTGATCTTCTCCTTCGGCTTCGTGCCCGTCATCAGGCAACTCGCCCGCCTGCCGCGTCCGGTGATCCTCTGGAGCATCGGCGTGGGCGTCTTCAGCATCGAGAACATCAGCCTGAGCGCCGCCCTGACG
>CAZAUW010000076.1:0-1368 GCA_964488295.1 uncultured Candidatus Peribacteria bacterium | reverse complement strand
GGGTGGTCTGGGCCCGGTACCAGGGAACATCGCCCGCCGGCGGGGGCCGGGGTTTCTTGGGGGCGTGGGGGGGGGGGTCTTGAGCGGCACGGTTGCGCCGTTCCTGCTCTTCACGGGGTTGCGCTAAACCTCGGCCGTGAATTCCTCACTCTTCGGGAACTCCGAAATGGTCTTTTTGATCCTGCTCGCCTTCATCCTGCTGCATGAGGAATGGACGTACCAGCACGTGATGTCATCGCTCCTGATCGTCATGGGGATTTTGATGATCGCGCTCCAGGGTTTCACGCAGGGGTTTATCTTCCACATCGGCGACGTGCTCATCCTGCTTGCCGGGCTCTCGTTCTCGTTTGGCGACATCATCTTCCGGATGAAACTCCATAGCGTCCAACCCCACCTGGTGATATTTCTTCGTTCCTGCACGGCCATCGCCGCATTCTTCCTCCTCTCGCCCTTCGTGGGGCAAACGCTGATCGGGGAAGCGCGGGGGTTCCCCTGGTCGCTTCTCTTCGTGCTCCTTGGCTTCGCGCTCATCTCGCGCTTCCTCAACATCTTCACCTTCTACGAGTCCATGGACCGGCTGAAAGTCTCCACCGTGTCGCTTGTGAGCAGCCTGCAAGTGGTCGGTGGCGTGGTGTTCGCGATGCTCTACCTGGGCGAGAGCCTGGCCTGGTACCACATCGCGGGCGGGGCGCTCATCATGCTCGGCACGGTGGCACTCGAACTCATCGGCATCCACCCGAGCAAGAAGCACCACGAACGCCACTTGGAACAGAGCGTCATGACCGCTTGAGGGCTTCCCAATGACGGGCACATGCTTGCCTTCCCGTCGTCCGTCCATTACTCTCCGCGGGACATGCGGCAGTTTCCGGACGCCGGCGCCTCGACGCCCAGTGAGGGCAAAGGGGTGAATTTTTTGCAAAATCCGAAACCCGAGACCATCCTTCTGCTTGGCTCCGGGGCCCTGAAGATCGGCGAGGCGGGTGAATTCGACTACTCGGGAAGCCAGGCGATCAAGGCATTCAAGGAAGAAGGCAAGCGCCTCGTGCTCATCAACCCCAATATCGCCACCAACCAGACCAGCTGGGGGCTGGCCGACGCCGTGTACTTCGTGCCCGTCACGCCGGCGTTCGTGGAGAAGGTGATAGAGAAGGAGAAACCCCAGGCCATCGCATTGAGTTTCGGCGGGCAGACGGCGCTCAACTGCGGCGTGAAGCTGGAGGAGACGGGCATACTGCAAAAGCACGGCATCCGCGTGCTGGGCACGCCTGTGGACAGCATCCGCAAGACCGAAGACCGCGCGCTCTTCAACGCCGAGCTGCAGTCCATCGGCGCCCACGTGCCCGGCTCGCACGCGGTCGGAAGCATCGG
>CAZAUW010000075.1:0-5350 GCA_964488295.1 uncultured Candidatus Peribacteria bacterium | reverse complement strand
CCCGCCAGTCGCTTGTGCCTGTCTGGGGCTTTCATCTTTCCCCTGATTCTTTTTGCGGTCATCTGCGCCCTGGTGGCCTGGTCGCTTCGGTGGACGAAAGAAATCTTCTTCGGTTTCCTGTTGTACCTGTTCGGCATCATCCCCAGCCTGACGAATCTGGCCAAGGGCAACGACCTCATCGTCGGCTCCGACCGGTACGCCTACACGGCGCTCGTGGGCATTACGTATGCCATCGCAAGCCTCTGTTTCCTGCTTTGGAAGCGCTACAAGGAGCGTTTTGCGGCGCAGCTGCGATGGGCATTCCGGGCAGCCGCCACGTTTGTTGTCTGCATCCTGGGCGTGCTGGCGCTACGCGAATCCCGGGTGTGGGCCAATAGCATTTCGGTGTACAAGAACGCCATCGCAGTCTCTCCCGGCTACTACCACGCCTACTTTGATCTGGGCGTGGCGCTGGATGAAGAAAGCAAAGTGGACGACGCGATCGCCGCATACAAAAAGACGTTGACGTTCTACCCGGGCTACACACTCGCCTACATCAATATCGGGCAAGATGAGTACGTCCAGGGATTGCGAAAGAACGCGCGCGAGGAATTCATCCGCGCATTGTCCCTCGATCCTCACTTCGCCATGGCATCGTACAACCTGGCTGTGATGGACGCCGAAGACGGCAATTACGCCAAGGCCGTGGCCGGGTACCAGAAGGCCATCGCCGACGACCCCACGTTGCTCGATGCCCGCCTTAACTTAGCCGATCTCTACGCCATTCACGCGGACAATGCCGATGCGGTGGCGACGCTCAAAGACGCCATCGCGCGCCGGCCCAATAACCAGCGTGTCCATCAGCTGGTCGAGCTCTTTGTGCAGAAAGGCATCCTGCACGTGGAATTGGAGCCGAAGGAGTAACTCGAACATTCACTTGGTGCACAGCAAAATTGAGAAAAAATGAGAATCCCATCTTGTAATGAAGGCTCAGTCAATGAGCTGATAGGAATGATTGGGAGTTTTTCAGGCACTCCAAATCTTGTCTTTTCGAATAAAATTTCGAATATTTACACAAATTAATATATATTGTATATTACAAAACTGTTTATCTATGGGTTTCATCGAAGACATACAGGCATTAGATCGTTACTACGAGGTGAACCGCCCAATTCACCAGAGCATGGATCATATAGATGACCGACAAGGGAAGATCATCTACGGAAGGACCCCTGCTGATTTGTTCGCGCAAGTAGACACGAAAGAAGAATGGATACCGAGTCTGCGGCAGCTGATGCAGTTTCGTCTTGTCGCACTTCACAAACTTTTCCGAGCAGTGCCGGAGTTTCCTAAGATTGTTCAAGCCATCTGCACAGAGCAGAAGCGACCTGCAAATTTCTACGACGTGACATCAGTTGTTCGGAGGCAGTTTGATGGCTATAACTCTCAGTATGGTGTCTGGAAGGTGCGACTCACAAGCTCATCTCACATGGTGCGAGCTGATGATGAGAGTGGTAATGACATGGTGTTCTTCCATGACGGCAATCCATTCAAGGATAATGAGGCTCTTATCAAAGCGATGCAGGGTGAGTTGTCGGATGGAGGTATTGAGTATGATGCAGATGCCGTAAAGAATCTTCAGCGCACACCTCCGAGTTCTCGACTTTCATACACTCAGTATATTGATGCGAAGGGAGGCAATTTCACTGGAGAGGGCTGGCTGAACCATCCTATCTTTGCTACAGCGTGTGGAGAGCGTGTACTCATGGAGCGCTACACCTTCGCTTTGCAAGTGCTGAGCTTGCTCGATTTCTATCACCAAGGCCTCCATTCAGGATGGAGACCCGGCGAGATGAAAAAGAATTTCGGTCGTCCAATCTCGCTCGGCAAAATAGGTGAGGCATTTTATCCGCCGAATAACTCAACAATCGGTCATTCAGCCCTTGTCTTAAGTAGGCGATTACCTCCTGATATGGAGATATGAGTATTGGCTTCGAACCTCAAGCCCAGGATCCTCGCAGGTACAGGATCTTGTCGTATTTTTGCTAGAAATCGACGAAAAAGTTGGAATCGGCCCGCTCTCCCAAACCACTTGCACAGCGAAGAAAGGGGCATCTTGCTTCGGTCAATGCGCTGTCGAGGCATTATCCAGATAATGCCTGAGTTGTTTCTTTAAGAACCTCCAACCTGAACCGCTTTTTAAAAATTTCTCCCTGCCAAGCGCATCCATTTTATTCACATATGTCTCACAATAGATCAGATTCCAATGCATAACATGGGCTGTCGAAACGTTCTTGTGATTGTTATGCTCTGCTAAGCGACGTTTGAGATCTTGAGTATAGCCTATGTATTTTTCTCTGGTTGCCGGACATTCGAGGACATAGACGTGATGCATAGCAAAATATCTTAGCATATCGATCAACTTTGGCGGCGCCACGTGATTGCGTGCAGGGACGTAAAGCCGCTATGCGGCCACGTCCCACGTACAATAGCTGCTCGCTTCGCTGCGCGCGATTTTACGTGGTGGAGCAGAGGGGACTTAAACCCCTGACCTCTACAATGCGAATGTAGCGCTCTATCAGCTGAGCTACTGCCCCAAGGACGAATGTGCGAATGCGATTCAATTGTAGCAAGCCTGAGGAATTCTTGCTATATTCGCCAAGTACCACGTGGCCCGGTAGCTCCCTCCTTCGTCGGCCGAGGCCGACTTCGCAGGGCAAGCACTGTTTCCATCGTTGTCTCTTTGCTATTCTTTACCCGAGCGGCCCGGTAGCTCAGTGGTACCTGCCTGCCGGCAGGCAGGGAGCGCAGGCCAAACTATGTACTACGTGTATATCATCCAAAGTGAAAGAGATCGGACTTTCTATACGGGAATCACGAAGGACATTGCTCGGAGAATTTCTGAACGTAACAAAAGTGATACCAAAAGTACCCGCTCAAGGAAACCTTGGAAGCTTGTCTACAGCGAAGTCACAGAAACCAGAGCGGAGGCACGCAAGAGGGAAAAGTTCTGGAAAAGCGGTGCTGGACGGGAAGAAAGAACTCGATTGATGACTGAGTAGAGCTCGTTTACACTAGGCGATACCACATGGCCCGGTAGCTCAGTGGTAGAGCGCAGGCCTGAAGAGCCTGGCGTCGTCAGTTCGATTCTGACCTGGGCCACCATCCGTCTTCGTCCGCTTAGGCGGACTACGCCGTGATGGTTCGACTCTCGCCTCGGCGAAGTCCGCAGACGAAGCCGGGCTGACCTGGGCCACCACGTAAAATCGCGCGCAGCGAAGCGAGCAGCTATTGTACGTGGGACGTGGCGGCAAAGCCGCTTTACGTCCCTGCGCGCGATCACGTGGCGCCGCCATTCCGATCAAACTACAATGGCCTGCCATGCAGCATGTGTATCTTCTTGAAAGCGAAAGAACAGGCAAGCGGTATACAGGCTATACTACTGACTTGAAGCGCCGGATTGCCGAGCATTCTCGCCGATATTCCTAAGAATCAAAACTAGTCGGAGAGCGCTTTTCGATTGCCGACAGGTTGAGCGTACGTTGGCGAGTCACCGCGTTCGTGCGACGCCACTTCCTGCGAAGCGGATGTAAGATTTTTCGATCTCCGCCGTCCTCATAAGCACATTCGCTTCTTGCCTATGAAAACCTCCCACCTTTTCCATTTCCACCGCAGTGACCCTCTCGCGGAGATCGATAATCCCGCATTCTTTCTGCTCTTCGCCGGATTGGCACTCATTGTCAGCGTCGCTATCGTCTACCTCTACGCAGCGATGACGTAAATTCGAAGGCAGCCGATGCCAGCGGTGAGGTTTTTTGACACAACGCGTGAAATTTGCTTTATATTTAAAATTGTGTTAAAATATGAAAAATGAACACAAACCCTCGACGGCTTCTTTCGGCAGCATTTATGACACTCTTGGCTGTGTTCTGCGTCCAGAATGCAGACATGCTCACCCGCGCCGTGATGCGTGCGCAGCTCACGATACTGCAAGCGGGAGTGATGCCTGAAGCCCAGGAACAGGAGAGGTTCCGCTCGCAAGTTGCCGGGAGGTTGCAACGCAGGATCAAGAGCCGCTTCGGCGTCACGTTGCCCGTCGCATCCATCCGCACTGGCATGCAGGAACGCGAGAGAATTAGCAGCGGCACGCACACAGTGGAATTCTCCTCCGACGACGGGCATGTGTTTCCCTCCTGGGATCCTGACATCGCCCATCACCCGCTCCTCATCCAGACGACCGTGACGCCGACGGCTTTTTCGGTGACGGTCAACCGCGATGAACTTTCACGCCAGTTCCGATCCTTCGCCCAAGCCACAATCCCCTCGCCTTCCTACTCCACGATCGAATCCCTGGACGACCATGCCACGCCAACGCGCGTCACGAGTGACCAGACCGCACACTTTGGGTATGAGTTCGATGCCGACGCGGCGGTGAGCGCCATTGCTGATGCCGTGCAGTCAGGCGACAGCGCTGCGCTGAAGGTGCCGTTGCGAGCCGTGAAGAACCTCATCATCAACCGTACGAGCCGCGACCTTGGGAGCCTCACGCTGCTTGCCACTGGCCGGTCGGATTTTTCGGGCTCTGGCGAGGGCAGGAAGTCCAACGTGCGCAAGGGGCTTGGCAGATTGCACAACACCCTGGCTCCTGCGGGCGCCGTGTTTTCCTTCACGAGTGTGCTGGGACCCGTCACGACTTCCAACGGCTGGCAGATGGCGCTGGAGATTTTCGACGGGGGTCGGCTGCGCAATGTGCCCGGAGGCGGCATCTGCCAGGTGGCGACCACCTTCTATCGCGCGATCCTCCACGGCGGGTTCCCCATCACGCAACGCCAGAGCCACAGTTTGTTTGTGCATTACTACGAGAAGTACGGCGTGGGCCTGGACGACACGGTTTTCCCCGGTGTCCTCGATTTGCGCTTCGTGAACGACACGCCGAATTACCTCCTCATCCAGACATACACCGAGGGCGAGGAAGCGACTGTGAATATCTTCGGCACGCCTGACGGGAGGAAGGTAACGCTGAGCGGACCGTACTTCGCATCCGCCCCGCCGGAGCATTTGCCCCAGGCAAGCACGATCCATAGCAATCAGATTGGGTGGATACAGACAGTGGAAAAAGACGGCGTGCGCACGACACACTTCTTCCTCTCGACCTACAAAACACTCTCGCAGAGCTTTGCCCAAAAATATCCTGCGGGCGAAGAAGTCGTCGACGACTGAATGAGACCGAGGCAGGACTATCATCCTCGAAAGCGACGACTAGGGAGAGGAAGGAAATTATCAGCTTTTCTCGCTTTTTAGGATAACAACAGGCCCCTTTCGCGATTGCAACTTCATTGGGTAAGAGTGTCAAATGAGATTGGAGGAAATA
>CAZAUW010000074.1:0-5379 GCA_964488295.1 uncultured Candidatus Peribacteria bacterium | reverse complement strand
AAAAAAGTGGGGGGAGGGCCTATCTCTCAAAACCCATTTCTGCTATAATAAAAGCAACAAACATGCACTTCTCTCTCGTTTCGCGTTTCCGGTACTTCCACACGATGGGGTGGGCGTTGCTGCTCAGCATGCTCATCGTGGCGTTGGCCGCGCTGCTTGCCAGGGCCACCCTGCGCCTCAATGCCGCACTCACCACCGGCAAGCCCGATTTGGCGCTCGAGCTCCTGCGCCCCAGTGACGGCATCCAGGACGAGACGCTCCTTCGCATCAGCAACGCCGGCAACCGCTACGATTACTTCGCGCACACCAAGACCGGCACCAGGCTCTACCGGGTGGAGAAAGGACCGCATCAGTGGTATGTGTCGTGGGTGGTCGATTTGCATCAGTGATACAGTGGTTCAGTGTTTCAGCGGTTCAGTTGCGCTGCTATTCAGTTTGTAGTTATTACTTTCACTGAACCGCTGAACTACTGAATCACTGACACACTCAAGGATGTCATTGCCTCCCGTGCCTCAATACCAAGAACGGAAACACGATCACGGCTCTCCACATTCTCCTCCATCGCCAGGGTTCATGCGCGAAGCGCCAGGCCCATTCCAGGCCGAGTGACCGCAGGAACGCCGGGGCGCGCACCTGCGTGCCGGCGAGGAAATCGAACGTGCCGCCGACTCCCATCGCCACGCGCACACTCGGCAATGCGCCAAGGTGCTCTGCAATCCACAGGTCTTGCGCCGGCGCGCCGAACGCCACGAGCAGCAGATGCGGTGCCGCGGCATTGATGCGCGCCGCGATGCCCTCGAAATCATCCGGGCGCGGGCTACCTCCGTAACTCCCCGCGACCCTCAGGCGCGGATTCATCGCGCGCAGGGCATCCGCTGCTTTCGCGGCCACCCCGTCAGCCGCGCCAAGTAAGAAGACGGGATGGTCGGAGCCGAGCCCCGCGCATAGCTCCATGACGGCATCCACTCCCGCGACCCTCTGGGGCAGGCGCTGGCCTGTGTACCGCGCCATCCAGAGCACACCGGCGCTATCGGGAAGGTTGAGGGTGCTTTGGAGCATAATCTCGCGGAATCGCGCGTTATGGGTAGATTCCACCAGCATCTCGCTATTGGGCGTCATCACGTGGTGTTGTGCCGGGGAATCGAGCAACGCGCGCAAGCGCGCCACGGCCTGATCGCGCGTGACTGCATCGAGGGGAACGCCGAGGAGGAAGACGCGGGGAGAACCCATGATGGAGAAGATTAGCACGGATCCCTCTGCACCGTAGCCGGGACGCGGCGTCCCGGCTACGGGGATTGTTGCGGTTACGGGGATTATCGCGGCTACGGGGATTGTCCCCGCCACGGGGATGGCAGACAACCGGACAAAAAATCGCTACCGTGGGACCGTATGCATCATCGCGTTGCCGCCCTCATTCTCCTGTGCATTCCACTCGCAGCCTGCGCCCCGCTCACCACCCGGTTGGGGTTCCCTTCCTCGAGTCCAAATGCATCCTCCGTCGGGGCTTCGTCTGCGCCCACAGCGAATGTTCCCGTCGAGTATGGCGACATCGACGTGAACTCGAGCAGCAGCGCCCCGGCGGAACCGGTGAGCGAGCGGTTGCTCGAAAACGCCGTCCTGGAAATCGGGCCGCAGGACGCGGTCTTGACCCTCCAAGTATTCACCAACCAGTCGTGCGGCTACTGCGCGCAATTCTCGCGCGACGAGCTCCCCCAGCTCGAGCAGGACTACATGCAGGCCGGCAAGTTGAAGGTGCAGATCGCCCTCGTGCCATTGCAGAAGTACCCCGGCTCGGGCATGGATGAAGCTGCGGTGATCTGCGCCGCCAGGCAGGGGAAAGGCCTCGCCATGCACCTGGCGCTCTTCGGCCTGAGCGCGCACAACCGGGCGATGATTGTCAGAGAGGGCGGACGGGCCGGAGTGGATCTGAATACGTTCGGGCAATGCCTGGATGACCCCGCAACCGCCACAATGGCACAGCGGGAGGAAGCGCTCTCGCAGTCACTCAGTATCTCGCTCCTGCCTACCTTCCTGCTCAGTGGAAAAACGTACGTCGGTCTGCCGCACTACGCAGACCTGCGGGGGAGGATCGACGCGGCACTGGTGGGAGCGCAATGATCGCACCGTCACAATGCGCGGATGGATCAAGGGGAAAGTTCTTGGCTCCTCGGCGTCAAAAACGCTGAATTCCGCCGATGGTGAGTGCGAAAACAGGTAAGGTGTCGGACCTTTGGACGTCATCGGGTACACCTTCCCATTCTCCCGTATGAAGAAAACACCCCTGGTTGTGAGGGCACTCATCCCACTCGCCCTCTTTGGTCTCACCTTGGCTCTCGCGGCCCACGCGCAGCCGATGCCGTTCAGTCAGAAGCCCTTCACCGATGTGTCCAAAGGCGCCTGGTATTACGACTCAGTGGAGTACCTGCGGGTGAATAATGTTCTCAAAGGATACCTGGATGGAAAATTCCGGCCCAATAACCGCATGACACGCGCCGAGTTCGTGTCGCTCGTCATCAACCCGTACCTCTTCAGCATGGAGCGCGACAGCGATTGCCTCTCCGCGCACTTCGGCACCGGTTCCACGATGGTCTTCTACCAGGATGTGTCGCGCAATCACTGGGCGGCCCAGGACATCTGCGTGGCGACCGTCAACGGCATCGTCAACGGGTACCCCGACGGCTCCTTCCACCCCGACGCGCATATCAACTTCGCCGAAGCCGCCAAGGTGGCTGCCAGGATTCTGGCTATCACCGTGCGCAAAGACAAGCTGTCGGATGACCGCTGGTACACGGTGTACGTGCAGAGGCTCGCAGAACTCCATGCCATCCCGCCCACGGTCGGGAGCGTGCGGCAGCTCATCACGCGGGCCGAGATGGCCGAGATCATCTACCGCCTGAAGACCGCCAACACCACCAAAACCAGCGTACAGTACCAAAAATTATCACAGTGAGCGGTCATGCCGCTCATGCCTCCCGGCAAACCCGGGGGGCTTTTCCATGGCAATCCTCACTGTTTTTTTCCGTGACGCCCTGCCCGAGACGATCTCCACATTTGCTTTCGCCACATCGCATGCGCGCGCGAGGAACGCGATGAGTTCCGCATTCGCCTTGTTGTCCTCTGCCGGTGCCGCCAGGTCGATCTTCAGCGTTCCGCCGGGTAACGTATCGCGGATGCGAGTGGCGGGCGCGTTGGGGTGGACGCGCACGTTGATCATGCGGCGATTCGGTGCCTGCGAATGTGCTCTGGGGTGGTTATGCATGGAAATCAGAGCAATTGGCCCTTCCTCCACTCCGTAATCTTCGCATGGTGCCCGCCGAGGAGCACGTCGGGCACCCTCATCCCGCGGAATTCCTCCGGGCGCGTGTAGTGGGGGTATTCCTTCTTGCGGCGGAGGATCTTGGAAAAGCTCTCCTCGCGCGCCGATTCATCTTTGCCGAGCACCCCGGGAATCTGCCGGGCGACGGCATCGATGAGCACCATCGCCGGCAACTCCCCGCCCGTGAGTACGTAATCGCCGATGGAAATTTCCTCGTCGATCCAGCCGTCGATGATCCGCTGGTCCACGCCCTCGTAGTGTCCGCAGAGCAGCAGCAACCGGTCTTTCGTCGCCAGCTTCTCGACTCTGGTTTGCGTCAGTTTCTTCCCGCGCGGAGAGAGGTAAATCCGATACGGTCCTCTCTGCCCTTTCCCGCTTTTCTGTGCTCCCTGACTTACCCGTTCAATCGCCGGCACCGCCACATCCGCCCGCATCACCATCCCCACCCCGCCGCCGTAGGGAGTGTCGTCCACCTGCTTGTATTTGCCCAAGCCGAACGGGCGCAGGTCATGCAGATGGATCTGGATAATGCTGTCATCCTGCGCTCGTCGAAGAATGCTCTGGGTAAGCGGGCCCTCAAACATCGCCGGGAAGAGTGTGAGCACGTCGATGCGCATGGGCATACGATACCGGATTATATTTGCTGATGCTGACCCAAAGGAGTGCAAGATGTATCTGAACCTATGCAAGAATATGCCCCCTTTCCTCAGGCTTTCACCACCACCGTTCCTGCCAAAAGATCGTGGATGCAGCGCTTGTCGCCGCGGAAAATGAAGAGGATGTCTATGAGCGCATAGAATGGGATGAGGGAGAACACGGCGTTGAGGATCGCGCGCAGGAGCACATTGGGCACAAAGCCCCCGTTGCGACCGTCCTTCTCGTTCACAACGCGGATCTTGAAGAGTTTCTTGCCGATTGTCTGGCCGTCTTTAGTGAGGATCACGGCCTGGATGATCCAGTAGACGAGGAGAATCCCCGAGGCCGAGAGCGAATAGGTGGTGATCTGCGTGACGAACGCGCTCACGACGGACGGCGGGAGCTGCGGCGGGGTGTTCTGCGCCGTCTGGAGGGCCTTCTGCACCTGGGTGTTGGCCATGAACATCTGCACCGAGGCCAGGATGGGCACGGAGAAAGCGGCCTGGACGATCAGCTGGGGAACCATGTCGACGATTTTGGCGAGCAGGCGCGATCCGCGGGTGGCGGTGGAGGGGGTGGGCATGGAAAAAATTGTAGAGGGAATGCCCCCGCGCGCAAGCGGGGTTCCGTTGCGCCGCGGAACCGAATGTATCCCTTGGTGAGGGGGAAAAACCGGGTATCCCGAATAATCCGTTCATGCGGTTGAGACGCCATGCCATGGCGTCTCTACAGGAAATCTCGCATGAACGCCGTGATATCCCTGATCCCCACCTCCTCGACGCACGTGGTGGCGATACCGTTGCGCGGCGCCAGGCGCTCGTAAAAACTCGGCTGATCATCCTTGCAGAACAAGATACCCGTCGCGATGCGCGCGGACGTGTCGGTGACGATGGCGCGCGCCTTGGCGAGGTTCGACGGGTCGTGTCCTTCGGCATTCGCATCATAGCAACGCTCGAGCAGGTACTGGTGCGTGGCGAAATGGTTATAGGTGGGGCATGCCTGCAGGACGTCGACGAACGCGAAGCCATGTTCCTGGTGCTTGATGGCTGCTTCAAGGATGCCCGTGAGCTGCGGGATGTTGCCCGAGAATCCGCGCGCGACGAAGGTGGGCTCGAGCGAGAAGATGAAGTCCATGGAGGGGAGCGTCTGCTCGGGGATGCCGTTGGGCGAGGCGTTCATCGGCTGGCCCTGCCAGGTGAGGGAACTTGCCTGCCCCAGCGTGAGCCCGTAGTTGGCGTTATTGTGCAAAACGAACGTGATGGGGTAGTTGCTGCGCACGGCGTGGACCAGGTGGCCGACTCCTTCGGAAAAACTCGCCCCGTCGCCGCCGAAAGCGATCACCGGGATTTTCATGTTGGCCAATTTGGCGCCCGCGGCGAAGGGGATCACCCGGCCATGCAGCCCGTGGAACCGGTAGCCCTGTAATT
>CAZAUW010000073.1:0-5407 GCA_964488295.1 uncultured Candidatus Peribacteria bacterium | reverse complement strand
TGCTGAACATGTTGCCGAAGTTGGAGCTGGTGCCCATCTTCACGTATTTGATGATGTTGCTGAAAGTCTTGCGGCCCTCCAACACCCCTTCCTGGAGCACCTGCAGGCTCTTATGGAGCAGGATCAGATCCGCCGATTCTTTGGCGATGTCCACGGCGTTATTCACCGAGATCCCCACGTCGGCGGCCTTGAGAGCGGGAGCATCGTTGATGCCGTCCCCGAGGAACCCGACCACGTGGTGGTTCTTGTGGAGCGCGTGGACGACCTGTTCCTTCTGGATGGGCGAGAGGCGCGCGAAGATGGTGGTGACGCGGGCGGCCTTCTGCACCTCCTCGGGAGTCATCTTGTCGAGTTCCTCGCCCGTGATGAGGCTTTTCACATCCAAGCCCACTTCCTGGCAGATCTTGCGGGTCACAAGCGGGTTATCGCCCGTCAGCACCTTCACGTCGATGCCCAGCTGGTGGAGCGCGTGCAGCGTCTCTTTGGCCGTCGGCTTGGGGGGGTCCAGGAACGCGATGTAGCCGCGCAGGATCAGCCCCGTTTCGTCGTCCTTGGAAAATACCTTCTGGTCCATCTTGGTATCTTTGTACGCCACGGCGATCACGCGGAACCCCTCGCCGCTCAGTTTGTCATACTCGTTTTTGAGGAAGGTGAGGTTGTGGCGCTCGATGTGGATGATCTGGTTATGCATCTTGTAGTGCGTGCAGCGCTTAAAGATCTCCTCCGGCGCACCCTTGGTGATCAGGCGGTGCTTCTGGTTCATGGCCACCACCACCGACATGAACTTGCGCGAGAAATCGAACGGGATCTCATCCACCTTCTTGATGTCGCGGATCGTCTCGGCCTTGTGCTCCAGAATCGTGCGGTCCAAGAGCCCCTTGAGCCCCGTCTGGAAGGAACTGTTGAGGTACGCGTAGCGGAAGACCGACTCGTCGCTCTTGCCCTCCACGTCGCAGTAGCGCTCCAGCACCACCTTATCGAGCGTGAGCGTCCCGGTCTTGTCCGTGCACAGCACGTCCATCGCGCCGAAGTTCTGCATGGAACTCAGGCGCTTCACGATCACTTTCTTCTTCGACATGGCGATCGCCCCCTTCGAAAGATTCATCGCCACCACCATCGGCAGCATTTCGGGCGTGAGTCCCACCGCCACGGCGAGCGAGAAGAGCAGCGATTCGATGAGGTTGCCCTTGAAGAACGCGTTGATGATGAAAATGATCGCGATCAGCACCAGCATCGTGCGGATCATGAGCCACGTGAGTTTCTTGATGCCCTTGTCGAAGCTCGTTTCCACCGTGATGCTGGCGAGCCTCCTCGAGATTTCCCCGAATTCGGTCCCCAAGCCGGTTTTGACCACCACCCCCAGCGCCGTGCCGCTTACCACACTCGATCCCATGTAGGCGATGTTGTTGATGTCGGCGAATGCATGATGATGCTCCGCGATGGGTAGCGCGAATTTCTCCACCGGGAACGATTCGCCCGTGAGCGCCGCTTGGTTGATGAAGAGGTCCTTGGAAGAGAGGACGCGCAGGTCGGCGGGAATCATGTCGCCGGCGAAGAGGTCCACGATGTCGCCGGGCACGAGTTCCCGCATCTTCACTTCCTTGGAGATTCCCCCGCGGTAGACGGTTGAGGTGGCGCGCACCATTTCGCTGAGAGCCTCCGCCTCGCGGCCCGCCCTGTACTCCTGCCAGAAGGACAAACAGACGCTGATGACGGCCATGGAGGACACGAGCAATGCGCTGATGGTATCGTGGAAGAGGAGCGAGAATGCGGCGATGATGAGCAGCACCACCACCAGCGGATTGGCGAATTTGGAGAAGAACTGGAACGCCACGTTCCTCTTCTTGGCTTTCGCAAGTTGGTTCGGCCCGTACTCTTCCAGTCTGGCGGCGGCTTCCTCCTCGTTCAATCCCTGCAAAGACGTCCGCCATTGCGCCAGCACGTCATCCGGGCTCGCCTTGGCCAGCGCCAGGTAGTCGTTGTGCTTGGAAGCAGGCCTGCGGCTGGCAGAGGGGGATGGCATGGCGGGCAAGAAACAAGATACAAGATACAAGACGGCGGCGTCATCTTTTCCCAAGCGGAAGTTCATTCGTCTCGTGTTGTGTCTTGTTGTATCGTCATGGCTTTCGCGTCCGAGTGCTCTTCCATCCCCACCAGAGCAGCAATGCGAGGAACGCGATGGCGGCGCCGAGCACCCCGACGCGCGCGGACCACACGATCGCTTCCTTCCAATGCTTGCCAAAGAGGTATCCCGCGCCCAGGTGGGTGGCCGCCCAGATGCACGAGCTCGTCACATTGGCGATCTGGAAGGGCTTGCGCTTCATCGCCTCCAACCCCGCGGCCGCCGGCACCACGTGGCGCAGGGGTCCCAGGAAGTGCCCGATGAACACGCTGATCCCACCGTATTTTTTGAAGAACAGCTGGCCTTTCTTTACGTGCTTCCATACGCGCGGTTTCGTCTTCAAATATTCCTCGCCCCTCCACCCGAGCTCGAAGCTGACGGTATTGCCCGCCACCGCCCCCAGGCTCACGAGGATCCACAGGAGCACGACATTGTACATGCCTTGCGCGGCCAGCCCGCCCGCGACGATCGTGATGAGCGAGCCGGGGATGAAGAACCCCACGAGCACGATGGACTCGCCGAAGACCAGCGCGGTGATGACCGCATAGCCGGCCACGCCCAAGGCGAGCAGGTGGTGGTGGGTGGGGAGAGCGAGAGGCGACATCGGCAACATGGCAGAACCCAAGTGTAGCGCAATAAAAGGGCAATGAGCAGGGGATCTCGCCCTCCGTCATTTCTCTCCCGCCGCGCGTCTTTCGGCTTCAATAGTCCTCGTTTTGCTCTGGTCCAGGTCGCTCAAAACGCCCTAGGGTGAGGAAATCAGCAGCGCGCGCAATTTGCGCGCAAGCGTCTCCGCGGCCTTGTGGAAGAAACTCTTGCGCCCGAGCGCCGCGAGCAACTGCCGCCCTGTCATCTGCCCGGGCCGGATGCGCGTGAGTGTGAGGATAGTGTCGGGCGATTCCTCGGTGCCCGGATGCGTGGTGACGGCCGCGGCGAAGCCCGCATCTTTCACGATCTTCACCGTCTCGCGGTCATACTCGCCCGAGGGATAGGCAAAGGTCCAGACCTTGATGCCGAAGCGGCGTTCCAAGTCCGCCTTACTCCCGACGATCTGCTTGGTGGCCGCGTCGCTGCCCATCGCCGCCAGGTCGTCATGGTCGAGCGTGTGGGCCCCCACTTCCACAAGGTCGCTTGCGATGAGCGTCTTCACCTGGCTGTCTGTGAGGTAATCCCCGCCGTTCAGCTTGTGGTTGATGAGGTATATCGTGCATTTCACGTGATATTTCTTGAGCAGGGGAAACGCGTTTGTGTAGAAATCGCGGTAGCCGTCGTCGAAGGTCAGGACAACTTTCTTCGATAGTTCTTTGTCGAGCCCGCTCATGAGCGCCGGCACATCGCGCACGAAGTAGAAGCTGTAGCCGCCGTCCACGAGCGTCTGCAGCTGCCGCTCCAGTATATCGGGGGTCACCGCCAGCCTGATGCGCATTGTATCCCGCCTATTCTGCACCACCTCCACATAGTGGTACATCAGGATGGGCAGATGGATAGGGGAGAGTGAGGAAGCCCGTTGGGGGAGCCCGCGGGAGCTCTGATAACGGGCGGCCGCCATGACGGCCGGGCCCGGACTCTGCGAAGATTTGGAGGCGAGGGAGACAGTGATGAAAGCGAGCAGCAGAAATGCACCTGCGATGGCAAGGATGATTGGATAGCGGAGCCAGGGCGCATGGTGTTTCCCGGCCAAATGCGGCATGTGAGATATTCAAGCATGGAAGCCATTTTTGTCCAATTATAAGCCAAAAGAAGGATATTGACATAGTCATAAATAGTTATATTATATTATTTACGCTCCTTGTCACCAACGCTTCCCCACACTCTTCTTTTTCCTGTTTTCTGTCAGTCTGAGCCCTGTCGAAGACTGCTTCTCCACGAACGGAGAAAGGAGGCTGTGGGGAAAAAGGATTTGAACCATAGCAGCGTGTTGAAACTGTTCCGTTTCTCTGTTTTGGGAGGTGTTCGATGTCTCAGTCTTGCTTGTGGGCCAAGCTGGCCCTCGTCGCGACCGTCATCCTGACGGTTAGCGTCCCCGCTAATGCAGCAAAGGATCCGGTGCGCCATGACATCGGCTATAAGGCCAAACTCACTGCGGAGGTCAAAACTGCGGGGAGATCCCTTCTAGTCGCGCGTTGTGTCATCGGGAAGGCGTCCAGTGATGCGTGGGGTCCCGCCGGCTACTACTTCGACTCTGGGATTGAGTTCCCTGGGACGAAGTTCCACACCGGCGAGGTCCTGCGGTTCTCCATCGTGGTCGAGGCCGGGGAAACAATCCCCGACAAGACTGTGTTGGAGCCCGGCAGCTTTATCGTCTTGGCAGCGGGCAAAAAGCTTCCGATTGTCCGGATCGTCGACATCGGCGGCCAGGAGCAACCGGCAAATCAGATCGCCGATCCTACGGCTTTGACCGTAGAAGCACAGCTCGCTCGCCAGCGGACCGCAGCCGTCGACCGCAAGGTTGACACTGCGGTCGCGAAGGCAAACGAGGCCAAGGACACCGCGGCCTCAGTCAAGGTCGAGACCGTGAAAGCGGTCCAAAAACTCCTCGACAGTTATGGTCTTGATAACCTCAAGACCGACGTCGGAGCGCTGAAAACCGACGTCAGAGCGCTCAAGGAGGACGTCACTGGCATCAAGGACGACATTCGAAACCTCAAGGATGAGGTCGAAAAGCTCAAGAAGGCTGGGCAAGCTGCGGCTAATCCGCCTACCCAGCAGTCCGAGCCGCCCGACTACATCCGCGTCACGGGTTTTTGCGGCTCGTGGATCGCCCACGAGGGGTGGATCTACGTCCGAGTCGACGGAACTCTGTTCCGTCGATCCCACAAGCAGTAACCCCCCACAGCACAGACCCCAGCCTTCAATGGCTGAGGTCAAACCGCTCTCCCGAAATGGATTTTGGGAGAGCGGTTGCTGTATGCGCGCATTTTTACGTTGCCAAGATGTACATGGCGAATGCCCGTCGTTCTATGGGTTGCCGGACGACGTACCGCAGCTTATAGAATCCACCTTCCACCCGTCGGGTTCTTTTACCGTGCCCACGGTGATCTGCATCGTCGTGCCGTTGCGGAAGGTTTCGGTGACCATCACATTGCGCCGCTGCATGTTGGCGCCGATTGCCACGAGCGTGAAGGTAGATGGCCGCGACGGGGCGCAGTAGACGGGGTCCATGGTGCCGTTCATCGCGATGCTTCCCTTGAAGGACGCGCTCAGGAACGGGTTACTCTGGGCAAAACCACCGGTGAAGGGATCGCCCTTGTAATGCATCCACGAGAGGTAGAAATTCTGCACCGC
>CAZAUW010000072.1:0-5496 GCA_964488295.1 uncultured Candidatus Peribacteria bacterium | reverse complement strand
GGACGGCCGGTTCGAGGTGATGATCGTGACCCAGAATGAGCGCAATGAACTTCCTGTCTCCGGAACTTTCAATGGCGTATCGAACAATGTCATCTTCCCGGTCGCGATCAGCTTGTTGATAACGCTGCCATGAGTCTGTATCCCTCTTGCCACGATGGTAGTAATCCAAATACGCCGCATGGTGCCTCTCATGCAAGCGTTGATCTTCAAACCCCACAAGCCGGACACGGCCTTCCAGAATGAGCGGCCCCACACCTCCGAATCTGCGCAAGAACATGGTATGAATTTTGTCTTTCTCGTTGGCCTTCAGATCCTCCTGCAACCTTTGCCTATCTTCGTGCGCAAGATCCGTCCTCTGCATTTGTGCTTCTATCATTCGCATCTTTGACTGTATGGCTTTTTCCGCGCGCACGTATTTGTCCGGTATGTCGGTGCCCTTCGAGAATCCTTCCCACCAAATGGCGTCCATCGGATACTCCGGATGGTGTTCCTGCATGTCAAGAATGATTCTCCTGATATCAATCAATGAGCGCCTTGCCGACTCTACCACTTCCTGGGGAAGCGATCTGCCCACTTCTTCCGCCACTTCCAAGTGGTGATTGTAGAGTATGTCAACGATGCATTTCGTCGAGCCAGGCGCGATCAGAATGTTCACATCCCTCGCACCATCGATATCTTGTGGGAATCTTCGAACAAGCTTGTCGGTCTGTGTTTCACTGTCATCGAGGAGTACCTTGAGGCAAACACCGGTGGAGACGGCTAATCCCGTCAAGCTGGCCACCAAAGCAACATTGTACTGACGACGAGTCAGCTTTTTGCCAAAGACTGAACACTCTTTCCCAGACGGCTTTTCGCTCATGTAGAAACACTACAAAATTTTTCTCGCTTGTCAAATTCCATGAGAAAACTTCATCTTAGGGTAGATACTTCATCGGCTGGCTCAAGTCCCCGTGCGGCAGAAGCTGCAGGACGATGGTGGTCTTCGCCTTGGGGTACAGCTGCACCGTCACTCTCCCGTTGCCTTTCTGGAAGTCCGCGGCAGTGAACTCGGATTTGCTGAGGGTAGCGCTGCCGAAGGTGGTGCGCAGTGCCCATGTGCCGGTGAAGCTGGGCTTCGTGACGGTATTGCCGTTCTTGTCGAGCAAGACGATCGTGACGGACTGCGCATCGACGGTATTGGAGAACCTGCCGCTATCCTCTATTTCTACTGTCGCCACCGCCGTATCGGCCAAAGAGGAGCTGGCGGATGCCGGCGCAAGCGATGGGGCCGCGGCGGGGATAGTCGCGATCGGGCCGGCATACGTGAGGAGCGTCTGCGAGCTGAACTTCAGTCGTGCCAGGCGTGAGGCGCGCCGCTGGGCGATCAGCTGCGCGGGGCTCAGGCTGCTGCTGCTCGCCTGGGCCGTCTGCAAAGACGAGCTGGAGGAAGAAGTGGTGGTGGTGGCGACTGTGAGTCCGGTGTCGTTCTCGTGCGCCTGCACGTAGAGCATGGGGTTGGCGGTGCAGTGCAGCAGGTGGTCGCGGTTGAGGCCTTTGTCCACCCCGTCGCTGAAGGACATGCCTGCACTGCGCGCCTGCGTGCCCGTGTAGGGCCAGAAGTCCGTGGCGCCCAGCTTGGTGCCGTCATCGGTGCAGGCCGCAAGCTGCAGCTGGAAGTGCAGGTGCGGGCCGGTGGCGTCCCCGCTCTGGCCGCTGAGTCCGATCACGAAGCCTTTGTCGATCACGTCGCCTTCTTTCACAAGTTGGTCGCTCAAGTGCGCGTAGAGCGTGTAGAGCGTCGTCGTTTTGCCGGGGGCGTTCGGGTCGGGCACCGAGGGGTGCTTGAGCAGGACATACTTGCCAAAGCCATAGGTGTCGTCGGCCACTTTCGCCACCACGGCGGCCATCACGGCGCGCACGGGGGTGCCTTGCGGCACGCGGATGTCGACGCCGGCATGCGAACCCGGACCGGTGCCGCCGTAATTGCCGGCATAGTCGGTGGAGTACACGCTCTGCGCCAGCTTGCTCTGCCTTGTGCCATCGGAGAATGGAACATACGTCGGCATCGGGATGCGGTCATTGAGCGGGACTTCGCCGTACAGATGCTGGGTGCCGTTGCCGCCGTAGGTGGACCAGTCGGCGTAGTTGGGCACGAATGCCACGGGGGTGACGGCCCCGCCGTAGTGCACCAGGCTCTCGGGCCCCTGCCCCAGCGCCGCCTTCCACGCCACCCTGATGCCGTGCTGACCGACGAAATTCCCAAAGACGAACGCGAACACACAGAGCAGCGCGATCCAGAATGTGACAGGCTGGGCCAGATAGTGGAACGCGTGAGGCTCGCGATGGCGGTAAATCCTCTGCTTCGAGAAGGCCTTTTTCGTGTTTTTTGCTACAATCGACATTGGTATGTGTGTACGTTGGTATAATATCATTTTTTGACATAATCGTCAATTATGGACTCTTGTACTATTTCTGTAGCTACAGCCCAAAATACGCAATCCGCAGGTTTCAGTTTGGCCCAAACGGTCTACGCGACACCGCTCACGGTGTTGCTTACAGGAGAGCTGGGTGCCGGAAAGACAACGTTTCTCCAGGGATTGGCCAAAGGATTGGGCATCAGGGAGACGGTGACAAGCCCCACGTACGCATTGGAGCAGCGCTACGCGGGCAATGCGCATGATCTGATCCATATCGATCTCTACCGGCTTACCGAGGCGCAATCACGGGAAGTCGTGAGAGGAAGCGAGCATCACCACGGGATCCGGGTGATCGAGTGGCCGCAGCGCCTGGGGCTGGATTTTTTCCGCGATGAAGAGAGAGTGCTTGTGGGGATCGAAGAGGCAAGAAACGGCCGGAACATCCATGTAGTCTTTGCGGATGCAAATCTTCCCTCCCGGGAGCAGATTACGCAGTGGAGAAAAGACGTGCGCCTTCCCGCGCACATCGTGAGCCATTGCAATGCGGTCACCGATTTTTCCCTCTCGCTTGCGCGTTCCCTCATCACCGAAGGGCGCATCATCCGGGTCAAAGCGCTCGAAGCTGCAGGCCTGGTGCATGACCTCCTGCGGTTCATCGACTTCAAGCCCGCCGCGCACCCCGATGGCTTCACTTCATCGCCAGAGGATCAACATGTGTGGGATGAATGGAAACAGCGCTTCCCAGGTATGAAACACGAGGCTGCCTGCGCCGAATTCCTCCGTGGGCATGGCTACAGTGTGGTCGCAGCGATCGTCGAATCTCACGGCTTGGCCCTCGAACCAAATACTCCCAAAACGATCGAACAGCAAATCCTCTTCTACGCCGATAAGCGTGTACTGATGGACAGGGTGGTGAGCCTGGAAGAACGGTTCAGCGATTTTGCGAAGCGCTACGGAAACGGCAAGGCATCGGAGCATACTGTCTTCTGGCTTGAGCAATCGAAGCAGATCGAAGCTGCCTTATTCCCCGGGGGAGCGCCTATCTAAGAAAGAACCAAATCAAAAACTATAAGACGTTTGTATCTTGCCCGCCCTGAGTTTCATCGAAGGGTATCTTACCTGCCCTGAGCTCTATCGAAGGGTTTCTTCTTCATTCACACCCTCCAAGGAACCAGTTGTTCCCCCAGCACGTGCGCGAATGTTTGGGATGAGAGATGCAGAAGAGTCGGCGCAGCGGCGATGAAAAGCAGGGTGAGGGCGAATGACGCGAGGCAGAAAAAATCGGCTGCTCGCAGTCTCGATGCGATGGACTTTGCCGGCCGCGCGGGCTTCTCCCGGCGACCCGCCGGAAGGATATGGAGGAGGATGCCGAGCCGCGCGAGCAGGAGTAGGAAGGCTTTCAGGACCGTCTGGAACACCTGCAAAATGCCGCTCAATGCAATGATGCCGGCCGAGTGGTGCAGGTACACGGCGAAGAGCAAGGCCGTGGAGAAGAGCAGCAGGTCGGCGATGTTCTCCCTGAGGGTCGCCCTTGCCGTTGCGCCGGCGGAGAGTCCCCTCTGGGCGTACTTCAAAACGTCCAGCACCACGTGCAGGAGGATCAGCAGCAGGAAGAACCCCAGGTTGAGCAAGGCGGCAATCAGGAACACGAGCGTGATGTACACAGCCTTAAATGCCGGCATCTCATCATGCTTAAGGGCAAACGATCGCAGGGAGGAGGTCACGGAGTGCATGTTTTTGGTTATTATAACACAAAAGTTCAAACTTATCAAACACCCCCTTCCATGAGCAGTCGACTGTCGATGTCTGTTAACCGGTTAACTGAGCGTCCGTTTGATAAATCAAAGGCTGGCGACAGCGGACGGCTGCCACGGAGAATCCTTCGTACCCGCTCCAAACGTTCCCGCACCTCCCGTTCGAATCCCCTGTCCGTCGGCTCGTAGAAATTCTGCGGGGGGAGGCCGACCGGGAAATAATTGGCTGTGACGATCCCCTCAGCGAAATCATGAGGATATAGATACCCTTCGCCATAGCCTTGCTGCTTCATCCCCTTGATGGGGGCATTACGCAGATGATTGGGCACTTCCAGCCCTTTGGCGTCGCGGATGGCGCGCTTTGCCGCACCCATCGCACGCGTGACCGCGTTGCTCTTGGGCGCCTGGCTCACGTACACGCACGCGTGGGCCAGGAAAAATTCGCCTTCGGGAAGCCCGACGAGTTCGAATGCCTGCCAGGCGGACATGACGAGCGCAAGCGCGCGAGGATCGGCATTGCCGATGTCTTCGCTCGCAAAAATCGCCATGCGCCGGAAGAGAAACCGCGGGTCTTCGCCGCTCTGGAGCATGGTAAAGAGCCAGAGGAGCGCCGCATCCGGATCGCTGCCCCGCATCGTTTTGATGAAGGCCGAGATGGTATTGTAATGGTCTTCGCCCTTGCGGTCGTAACGGAAATTGCGCTTGGCAAAGAGCTCCTGGGCCTTGGCAAGATCAACGGCGTTCCCCACCGTGAGCGCAGAGAGCTCGAGCGCGTGGAGCGCGATGCGCGCATCGCCGTTGGCGATGGTGGCCAGGTGGCGCAGCGCGTCCCCGCTGATCGTGAGCCTGCCCTCAAAACCCTGCGGATGCGAGACGGCCCTCTGTAAGATGCGCATCAGCTGATCAACTGTCAGGGGCTTGAGCAGGCAGACGCTCGAGCGCGACACCAGCGCCTGGTTCACATCGAAGTACGGGTTCTGCGTGGTGGCGCCGATGAGGATCACCGCGCCGCTCTCCACAAACGGCAGGAGGGCATCCTGCTGCGAGGCACTGAAGCGATGGATTTCATCAATGAACAGGACGGTGCGCTGTCTCAGGTTCTCACGCAGTTTTGCCGCCTCCTCGCACACGGCGCGCAGTTCCTTCACCCCGCTTGTGACGGCATTCAGTTGCACGAAATTGGCCGAGGTGGACCCGGCGATGATGCGCGCGAGCGTCGTCTTTCCCGTCCCCGGCGGCCCAGCCAGGATGATGGAGCTGAGCATGTCCTGCTCAATGGCCTTTCGGAGGGGCGTTCCACGCCCGACGGTATCTTCCTGTCCCACAAAATCATCGAGGGCAGTCGG
>CAZAUW010000071.1:0-5508 GCA_964488295.1 uncultured Candidatus Peribacteria bacterium | reverse complement strand
ACGCGGATGGTTCCGTCGCTCGTGGCGGCCTTGGCCGAGACCTCCTTTTCGTACACCTTTATGAGTTTTTGCTGCCATCCCCTCCGAATGGACGTGGCCACACGCAGGATGCCGCCGGTGCATTCGACGCCCACAAGCGGAGGGAAGAGGCTGAGAGTGAAGGCCATGCGAATGTATGATCTATGGGAAGGGAAGGGGAGTCAATTGAGCGGCAGCTCCCGGCAAGAGGATGAAGATATGCTTCGATGGGACTCAGGGCTGGCATGATGCAGAACACCGACGCACATGGTTAGAGTGGTGTATTGCCGGACAACCCTCGTTCAGCCCGTGGATATGCCGTTCTTTCTTCGTCATCGGCCGATCAATTCGTCACCAGCTGCCACGTCAGAATCACCACCGGGTGGGGCGTCACCCGGGCCGTCAGGATGACTCTGCGCTTCCAGCGGCTCACCGTCGCGACGATTGCCACCGTGCGGTCGCTGCCCCCTCCGCTCACGGCGATGGTGCAGCTGCCTTGGCCGACGGTGAGGGTTTCGCCTGCGTAACTGGTATCTTGGGAGAGCTTAAGGAGAGCTTCCTCCTCGCACGCGTCTCCCACCGCCTGCGTTTGCGCCGATTGAACGCCGGCGAAACTTGTATCAATTTCGCCGATGCTGCGCATGGCAATACTCAGGCTCAGGATGAGGGCGGTGACGCCCACGACGAGCAGCATGATGAGCAGGAGTGCGCCGGGGCGGGAAGAACAGGAAGTCATGGGCAGGAGTTGGTGGCCTGGCAGGAACGCAGGGTCACCGATGTTTGCGCCGTGAGGGAGTTGCCGCCGGGCGGGGCGGCGGGATCCGTGACGCTGATGGCGATGCTGATCGTCTGTGCAGCCGCGCCATTCGAAAGATTCGAGAACTGCAGTGTCTGCACCCTCAGGTTCGCCGGGGTGATGGCGAGCGCCAGATTGGCCCCTTCCTTGCGGTAGATCACGCCGTTGGCAAGGTAGAAGGTCGTCGTGCCCGTGGGGGTTGCGAGGCTCAGGATGCCGGTATCCGCCCCGGTGACGCGCTGTGAATTCAGCGTGTCGATCGTCATGCGTTGGAGGGCTGTGCGCAGGTACTGCTGCACGTCCGATTCGGACGCCGTTTTCCCTTTGGCACTCAGGATGAGCAGTGTTACTTGCAGCACTGTCACCACGATGATGGCGGCCAGGGCGATGTAGATGATCAGCTCAATGAGCGTGAATCCAGATGTGCGTGCCTGCGGGCGGCGGAGGAGAGTCAGACCCATAGATCATTGACGCCAGTCGGTGAAGAGGGATTGGAAAGTGACGGACAGCGTGCGGAAGCCCGTGGACCAGGTGATTTTCACCGTCACGGTCTTGCTGAGGGGGTCGAAAATTCCGACTCCGCTGGAGACGCTGCTGGCCGTGGAAGACGAGGCGCCGCTGGAGGGGGCACTGCTCGCCCCGCTCGACGACCCTCCACTCTGCGACGCCACCGAGGACGCGCCGCTTGCCGATGCACCCGAGGACGAACCGCCACTTGCCGCCGATGCTCCGGATGACGATCCGCCACTCTCAGAGGCGCCTGAGAATGCCCCGCTCGACGATCCTCCACTCTGAGACGCCTCCGAGGACGAACCGCCACTTGCCGCCGATGCTCCGGATGATGATCCTCCGCTCGCCGCCGATGACGCTCCACTGGATTCTCCGCTGCTCTGTTCACTCGCACCGCTGCTGCCAGCACTCGCGGCACTGCTCACACCGCTTGCGGCAGATGAGTTGCCACCTTCTGACGACGCACCTCCCGCATTGGAGCCTCCTGTATTACTTGCTGCTCCGGTATTGCCAAATATTCCTGTGGTGGCGAATGTGCCGTTCGCTGCAAAACCTCCATTGATGCCATTTGCCCCGACAAACAAGCCGATGCCGCCGCCAATGGTGATGTTGATGCCGCCCCCCGGGATACCCGCGCCCACATCACCCCCAATCCCTCCTCCGAATGTCCACCCCTGGCAGTTGACGTCGCCCAAGGCACATTCGTCCTGGCCGGGGTATGGCCCGCTGCCGCCGCAGCCCACACACGATGCCCAGTCTTCGTTGTTGGCGTCGTAACAATTGGTGGGGCAATCAAGATTCGGTGACGAGGTGCAGCCGTAATCCCAGTTGCAGGTTGAGTCCGTACACGAACGTCCGCTGATGGTGCAGTAATACTGTGTCTTGCACGTTTTTGTCGAGTTGCTGCACATGGACCCGTCGCAACAGGGAGTCGCCCCTGGAGCCGTGCAATCTTGTTGCTGCACATCAGCTGGTTTAATACACTCTTCAAGGGCAGCCAATAATCGTTTGCCCTGCAGGAGGGGCGCAAGTGTCATGCCGATGACCGCCACGCTGCTTCCGCTCACCTTTCCCGATCCGTCCCGGTACACGTCGCCAATGGTGATCACGCGCGTGAATTTGCCATAGGTATCGGAGGTTCCTACGAAACGGTATACGCCCGTGCTGCTGTCGAGCCCGTGGTCGCCGTCGGTGAGCTGCGAGAAATCGGCATCGGCGATTGCACGCACTCCCTCCAGGCCCTGTGCCGCGTAGAAGCTGGCGGTCGTCTCATCGCCCGCCTGGGTCTCGCCCCCGTAGGATTTCACGGCGAGCCATGCGAGTGAGGTGGTGAGGCTCACAAGCAGCCCCGTGGCCACGATGATCTCCACGAGTGATTGCCCTATATGTGCGCGGACATGTCGCAGCACGTTGGCATCATACTAGTCTTGGCTGCAGGCGCGGGAAAGGATGCATTGACGGGGCGGCGTAGTGAGGCGAAGTGACAAGAACCCTTGAGGACAAACCGTTGTGATGTCACTCCAAACCCGCGGCTTCCATCCTGTCCGAGGATTTTTTCACGAACACTGCAGGGATGTGCTTACCGTCCCGCTCACGTTATTACTCTGGTCGCTGTCGAGCGTTTGGCTGCTCACGGTTGCGGTATTCAGCAGGGTGGCTGGTATGCAATTTGCCTTTGCCGGGGCGGTGAACCGCAGCTTGAACTTGAGCTGGTGGCCTGCCGTGATATCAGGCAATGTGCAGGCTACGCGCGACCCGTTGCCCTGCAGGGAGCACGACACCGAACCGCCGATTACGTCCTTGAATGTCACCTGGGCCGGCACGGGGTCGGTGACGGTGATCCCTTGTGCGAGTGTCGCGCTGATGTTCGTCACGGTGAGGTCGTATGTCAGGTCTTTGCCCGCGTTCACCGAGTCGGGGCCTGTTTTGTCGATGGACAGGTCGGTGGCCGTGCCTTGCGGTGGCGCGGATGGTTTTTCACGAAGCGAGATGCCCCCCTGACCGTTGATGTCAATGTGCAGGGACTTGGCGCTGTCCGTCTCCGTGATCGTGATGGTGCCCGTCGCGCCCGGGATGCCGGTGAGTTTCGTAAACGGGATGTCCGCCATGCCCGTGAGGAGGAAGGTGGAGCTGAGGGATTCGGTCTTATCGAAGGCGGAGTTGCGTGTTGCGTAGGACGTTCCCGCGTAGGTGGTGAACGATCGGGCTTGGATGAACACCCCCCATGCGCTGTCCCGCTCCGCGATGACGGCGCGGTGCTGGGCGCGGCGCAATGCCTGCATGAGATCCTGCTCCACCGTCGTGAGGGTCTGCTGGTGCTGGAAGTATCCCAGAAACGGCAGGACCGACATGGCGGCGAAGGCCAGGATCGCCAAGACGATCAGCACTTCCACCATGGTGTAGCCCTCTTTCCCATGCTCCCTGTTCCCCTGTGCAGAGATCACTCGATCCTTCTCGTCCACCGTCACTGGCGGCAATGACGACACCTTGCCTCTGCCAGAATCTGCGCGATCACTGGACACTGGACGTGACATCGTAGATGGGGGTGATGATGGAGAGCACGAACGTGCCGACAATGATACCGATGAAGATCAGCAGGATCGGCTCGAGGGCGGTCGTGAGGTTCTTTACAGCATAGTCGACTTCGTCCTCATAGTAGTCGGCGATGAACGCGAGCGTCTCCGAGAGCGTGCCGGTCGCCTCGCCCACGTCGATGAGCGTGATGGTGATTTCGGGGAATAGTTTGCCAGTGGCGCGAAGTGACTGCCCCAGTGAGGTGCCTTCCTGGATGCGCGGTTTGATGCTCAGCATCACGTCGCGGTAGACATAGTTCGCTGTCGCCTTGGCCGTCGCTTCCACGGCATCCACGATGGGGATGCCGCTCTTGAGGAGTGTGGAGAGTGTGCGCGTAATCTGCGCCACCGCGGCGTTCTTCTGGATACTGCGAATGAGGGGGATGTGCAGGTACAGGCGATGCATGAAGGGCTTCACGCGTTCCATGCGCACAATGAAGACGAGGATGATGATCCCCAGCACGAAACTGGGCGTGAAGACAAGCCCGTAGGCGCCGAAGAATTTCGCCATCCAGAGGATGAATTGCGTGGTGATGGGGAGCTTCACGTCGAGCGAATCGAAGAGGGGAATGAGCTGCGGCAGCACGAAGGTGCCCACCGACAGTCCCAGCCCGAAGAGCGCCACGAGGACGAAGGTGGGGTAGAGCATCGCCGACTTGATTTTGCGCGCCAACTCCTGGCTCTTCTGCAGGTGCACGACAATCTCTTCCATGTTGCGCTGCAGCGTGCCGCTCAGCTCGCCGGCGCGCACCAGGTTTACCGAGAGGGGAGGGAAGATGTACGGAGCGCTCTCCATGGCGTCGGCCAGTGTCATGCCGGTCTCCACCGATCGCCGCAAATGGTTGAAGACCCTGCGGATCTTCGGCCGCCCGTCGCTTTCCAGGAGGGTCAGCGCGCGCACCAGCGGAAGGCCCGCCTTGAGTGTCACGCTCAGGTTACGGAGCATCGTGAGGAATTCCTTGGTCTTCAGCCGGCGGCGGATGAGTGCCATAAGGTGGAGTTCAGGAACGGATGACGCGGAGCAATTCCTGGATCGAGGTGAGGCCAGCTTTCACTTTCGTGATGCCGTCATCCATCATGGTGGTCATGCCTTCGCTGAGCGCCTGTTCCTGGATCATTTCCCCGGTCGCCTTGCGCATCACAAGCTCGCGGATCTTCGTGCTCATGCGCAGGATCTCGAAGATGGCGAAGCGGCCGCGGTAGCCGGTGCCGCTGCACTTCTCGCAACCCTTGCCTTCGCAAAGCGTCACGCTCGCGGCATTGCCCATCAGTTTCTTCAGCACCTCCGGCGGCAGGGACGCTTCCAGGTCTTCGCGCTTGAATTCTCTCTTTGACGGGCAGTCGGGGCAGATGTGGCGCACCAGACGTTGGGCCATCACGATGTTTACCATCGAGGAGATGAGGAACGGCTCGATCTCCATGTCGATCAGGCGCGGGATGGCCGTGGCCGCGTTGTTCGTGTGGAGGGTGGAGAGCACCAAGTGACCTGTCATGGCAGCGTTCACGGCGATGTTGGCCGTGTCGCGGTCGCGGATTTCTCCGACGAGGATGATGTTGGGGTCCTGGCGGACGAGCGACCGCAGCCCGTTGGCGAACGTGAGGCCGGTCTTC
>CAZAUW010000070.1:5112-5545 GCA_964488295.1 uncultured Candidatus Peribacteria bacterium | reverse complement strand
TGCCGAGGATCTCGAGCGCCAAAAAGACGATCACCCCGATGCAGAGGCAGAGCGTGAGCTGCCCGCGCGCCCATTGCGCGAGTTTCCACTGGATCGCTTCGGACTTGTCGTCCACGTAGGCGCGGTAGCGCGTGGGGAGGAAGCCGCGCAGCCACGCGAAGATCTTCTCCTTATCCATCTGCATGAAGAACGCCGCCACCAGGATGATGATGAGGTTGATGAGGAAATTGACCACCGACCCCGCCACCGTCGCCGCCACGGCGATGGAGGTCTGGGTGGTGGTCTGCAGGTTCTGGCCGAATTCCTGCATGGCGTCAGTAAAATGCGTGATGGAGAGGTCGCGCAGCGTCGTCTCCACGAAGCTCGTGAGGCTCTGGTTCACGCTCTCCGAGAAGAACGGCACCGTGATGTGGGGATGCATGAGGAAGATGTT
>CAZAUW010000070.1:0-5102 GCA_964488295.1 uncultured Candidatus Peribacteria bacterium | reverse complement strand
ACTTGGACGGTTTGCCTCTGTTCGTGAATCCCGCGCTGTGCGCCATGCTTGGATTCAGCGAGGAGGAACTCCGTCGGAAACACTGTGTGGAGTTCTCTCCGCCTGAAGACGCCGAAAAGGATTGGGCGCTCTTTCAGGAATTGCGAGCGGGTCACATCGGCACGTATCGTCTCGACAAACGCTACTACAGGAAAAACGGCACCGTGATGTGGGGATGCATGAGGAAGATGTTCACCTGGTCGCTCGTGAGCCGGGCAAGGCTCACGATCTGCACCGCCATCACCGGTACCAGCGAAATGAAGAGGAAGCCGGCCAGGAAGAGGAAGACGAAGTAGTGCACGAGTACGGCCAGCCCGCGCGGGAGCCGTAATCTCTGCATCGCCTGCACGCCGGGGTCCATGATGGTGGCCACAAAGACCGAGAGGAAGAAGAGCACGATGATGCTCTGGAGCTTGTAGATGAGAAACACGCTCAACACCACGGCCACCACCGCCAGCGTGGCCTTCACGATGCCCGGGATGGAGAGGTGCACCGTCACCTCCGGGTAGCGCTCGGGCTGCGGGAATTCCACCGCGCTCTTCTTCGCCTGAGGTTCTTCCTTGATCTGCCTGGCGCGCGTGAGGAGCTTGTGAGCCTTCTCGCCGATGATACGAAATGACGTGAAGTGCTCGCCGTGGTGTTTTTTGCCTGGACTCATGAGGTGGGACCGGAAAGGAGGACGGAGACGATGGTATCGACGACCAGGTACGAGAGGACGGAGAGGGCGAGCCCCAGCAGGGCGTTACTCAGGCGCTTCTTGGCGCCTTGCGTGTCGCCGCCCAGGCCCGCAAAGGCCCATTCGTAACCCGCGTAGATGATCATGAGCAAACAGATGGTGCCGACAGCCCCGAAGACGAGTTGGATCAGGTAGGCGAGGTAGAGCGGGATGCAGTCGAATTGGAAGTCGCCGGTGACGAAGCTGCAGCGGCCGATGGTGCCCGATTCGGGGATCAGCTGGGGGTTGAGCTGTGCCTGCGACAAGACCGGGACCATCAAACCTCCGACGACTGCCACGAGAAAGAACCAGCGGCGCATGAGGCTGCTATTGTGCTGTATTCTTTGTCACTTTTCCGTTGTGGAATTGTTATATTGCTATATTGTTATATTGTTAGATGACAAAGAGGTACGCGCGCGCTTGCGAACAATAGAGCAATATAACAATATAATATTCGCCCATGGTTTTTTCCTGGCAAACCATCGAGAAACCCATCGTCGCCCTCGCGCCCATGGCGGGGGTCACCGATGCGTCGTACCGGCAGCTCATCAAGCGCATCGCGCTGGAGGTTCTTTTGTACACCGAGTTCCTCAGTACCGATGCCATCCACTTTGGAGCCAGGAAAACCATGGAGATGCTCCATTTCGACGCTGCCCTCGAACGGCCGTTCATCGTGCAGATTTTCGGCAAAGATCCCGAACACTTCCTTTCGGCGGCAAAGGTGATCGAGGATCTGGGCGCCGACGGCATCGACATCAATATGGGCTGCCCGGCGGCGAAGGTCGTTTCCTCCTGCCATGGCTCCGCGCTCATCCGCAATCCCGATTTGGCGGCGCGCCTGGTGGAGGCGACGGTGAAGGCCGTCAAGATTCCCGTGAGCGTCAAAACGCGCCTGGGGTGGGACACGTACGAGACACTCATCCCGTTCTGCAAGCGACTGGTGGATGCCGGGGCGCAGGCGTTCGCCATCCACGGGCGGCGTTACCACGACAAGTTCACGGGCAAAGCGAACTGGGATCCCATCTACGAACTCAAGCGGAGCGTCGGTGTCCCCGTGATCGGCAACGGTGACGTGATGTCGGCGGCCGATGCGCTCTCCAAAATCGGCAACCTGGACGGCGTGATGGTGGGGCGGGGGACGTTTGGGAATCCGTGGGTGATGCGAGAGATTGTGGATGCGCTCAGGGATCGTTCCTCGTTGGCTGGTTGCTCGTTTCTCGATTCAGAACAAGCAACGAGAAACGAGCCAACAAGCAACGAATCTGCGACAAGCTCAGCCCCAATGACATTTGCCGAGAAAGTCCCCATGATCCTCGAGCACTGCGAGCTGGCGGTGAAGATCAAAGGCGAGAAGAGGGGCATGCTCGAGATGCGGCGGCACCTGTCGAGTTACGTGAAAGGCTTCGATGGCGCCAAGGACATGCGCGAAAAACTCGTGCGCGTGGAGAGATTGGAGGAAGTGAAAGAGATTCTTTGTTCGTAAGCCGAAAGCTTCGTAGCTAAAACTGCACCTTCACCGCCGGGCCCATCGTGGGCGAAATCGACACCGAAGCGATGTACTCTCCCTGGATGCCGCTCGGCTGGGCTTCTTTGATCGCCTGCAGGAGGGCCGTGAGATTTTCCTCCAGCTTCTTGGGTCCAAACGAAATCTTGCCGAAGGTTCCGTGAATGATGCCTTGCTTGTCCATCTTGCACTCGATGCGGCCACGCTTGAGCTCTTCGATCGTCTTGCCCACCTTCTCCGTCACCGTACCCGATTTGGGCGAGGGCATCAGGCCCTTTTGGCCGAGGGTCTTGGCCACTTTGCCCAGGTCCTTCATCAGTCGCGGCACTGCCACGGCGATGTCGAAATCAATCTTGCCGCCTTCGATCTGCTTGATGAGGTCGTCATTTCCCGCCAGGTCCGCGCCGGCCTTCTTCGCCTCGTCCACCAAATCGTCGGGCACGAAGGCGGCGATGCGCAGCGTCTTGCCTGTGCCGTGGGGGAGCGAGACAGTGGTGCGCACGAGCTGGTCGGCCTGGGTGGTGTCGGCATTGATGCGGATGTGGATCTCGGCGCTCCCGTCAAAGGAGCTCGTGCTGAGTTTGCTCAAAAGCTCCGTGGCTTCGGCTATCGGATAGCTTGGTTTTTGGACCAGGGCTTTCTTCTCTGCATACTTCTTGCCTTTGCGCCTGGCAAGCGGGCTTGCTTTGGAGGACATAACAGTTGGGGGAACGTGGTACGGGCGCCCTGAGCGGAGGCGAAGGGCTCCCACGAACCGGGTTATTTTGAGGATTTCTTACAAGAAAGCAAGGCCAAAGCAATCGAGTATGCGCGTTTTCTCGTTTCTTCGTTTTTCGAACAAACGAAACAACGAACAAACGAATCCATGATTCTCACTTCTTTTTCTTCGCCCCCGGCCTCATCGCGGCGTGCATGGATCCCACCATCGGGGAGCTGTGGAAGGTCTTGGGACCCGTCCATGGCGAGCGCGTGGACCAGGAGAGGAGCAGGCCGTAGAAGAAGAGGATGAGCGGCATCACCGGCAGCACCACGCCCAGGGTCTTGCCTGCGAAGAGCATCGTGAGGAGGATGCTGAGCGCCGAGAACATCATCAGGAAATATCCGATCAACTTGATGGTGAAGAGGAAGATGCTGGCGCAGACCTTGCGCGAAGCGTCGTCGATCGTGAGCGCCATATGCTCATGCCACAGGAAGGTGAGCCCGCCCACGGCGAACACGAGCAGGAGCGCCAGGTATGTCTGCGTAGTAAACGACACCTGCGGGATGATGAGCTTCTGCACTACTCCGTACACGGCCGGGATGCCGCCGATGCTCATGAGGAAGACCCCGACAAACTGGAGGACGTAGCAGTAGGCCGCCTTGCCCACCGCCCACGGCTTGGCCCCCGGGTACAGCATGCTGGGAATGAAGAGCAGCGCGAGCGTGTGGAGCACCAGCATCGAGAGGACCGCTCCGTAGGCGATGATGCCCGCGCCGGCCACGTTTGCGACATTGAACATAGGGACAGGGGAAACGTGGAGATCATCGTACAATGAAAGCTTTTGCAAAAGGTATTGCGGGATAGTGTCTTTCTTTGTCCCGTGAGACCGAAGAAACAAGATGCCCACCCGCCTCATTGGCGGATAGGGTGGGTATCTTCAGAATTTCATTCAACTGTGACCCCCATGCTCCGGGCCGACCCCGCCACGATCTTCTCGGCGGCTTCGATGTCGTTGGCGTTCAAGTCGGGCATCTTGGCTTGGGCGATCTTGCGCACCTGGGCTTTGGTGAGTTTGCCCACCTTCTTCTTGTTGGGCTCGCCGCTGCCGGAGTCGATCTTCAGTTCCATCTTGATGAGCGTGGACATCGCGGGTTGCTTGACCACGAAGGTGAAACTGCGGTCGTCGAACACGGTGATCTGGACCGGCAGCTCCTGGCCCATCTTGTCTTTGGTCAGGGCGTTGAACTTGGTGCAGAAGGCGTTGATATCCACGCCCGCCTGGCCCAGCGCGGGCCCCAGCGGAGGCGCCGGGTTGGCTTGTCCACCCCTCGCCTTCACCTTGATGACTTTCTTCACTTGTTTGGCCATAGCCGGGGGATTGTACGGATCGACATGGAGGTGGTCAATGGGAGTTAGGCCTCCCCGGAGAGGTTTTTCGTTTGATCGTTTTTCGTTTTTTGTTCGGCATCAACCTTCAGCATCATGCACTGTTTCCATAACGAAAAACCAAAAACGAAGTAACGAAAAACGTTACTGTGTCAGCCCTTCCATCACGTCATTCACGATTTGTTCTTTTCCCGGCGCCACGTGGAATTCATACAGGCGCTCGCGCACGCGCACGAAGAGCAGGCGGTCCTCGTGGATGGCGGGGTCCAGGAAACTCAGGACGTTGCGCGCGGGCCTGCCCTCGGGTGTCTGGGTCTCGTCCACCAGGTCGCGCATGGCTGAGGAGAAGGATGTCTCGAGCGCTTGCTTGAGGGCGGTGAAGTAGTCCTTCACGTCGGGGGATTCCACCCATGCGAAGAACGCCACGCGGTCATTGTCCTTGAGCAGCGCGCGCGATTGCACCTGCATGCCCTGCGGCATCACCCGCTGCAGCAGACTCTCTTCGCCGGCTGTTTCCGTCGCCAGGCCATTGGCGTTGAGCACATCAAACACGTCGGGGCCGTTCTGCTTCGCCACTTGGTGCATGGCCGGTCCGGGTGAGGACGCCTCCGTGCCGCGGGAGGATGCGGCCTTCGTCCCCGTGATCGGGTTTGCGTCGCTCACCACCGGCGGCAGCCCCCTGTTCCTGCGGGTGAAGTACGCCTCCGCCCCCCCGAGCCGGGCCCGGATCCAGGCGAAGGGGGCGGGAGTGAAGGCTT
>CAZAUW010000069.1:0-5654 GCA_964488295.1 uncultured Candidatus Peribacteria bacterium | reverse complement strand
TGGTAACTATCCCTTGACGGCAAGTAATGACAAAGACAACATAAATCCTGTATATTATACATGGTGTGATTTAGCCCTTCTTGACCTTATGTCACTTGCTCCGAAAGATTTATATAAAACTGCTCATAAGCGAGCTAACCAGTTCCTCGAAGAAGGAAAAAAAGGGCCGAAGAATAGGGACTATTTGAGAGCAGCAATTGTTTTTGAGGTGTCAGCTATAGATGTATTTTTGAAGGTCAAAATAATTAACTGCCTTGAAAAGAAGAAATTTAAATTAAATGCTGCTGGGCAGCAGTGGATTTATGATGCAATCGCAAAAAGAATGTGTAAAGGGAGCCAATACAAAGATTTAACCAAAGATGAAAAGGGTGGAGTAGAAATAATCTCTGAGTCTGGAAAAAAAATTCTGAAGGAATATATATTGGACACGCTTGAATCCAAAAATTTTCAATCCATAGAAAACATAGAACATGCTTTCAAAATTCTGGATCACAAACCATCAGAGATTTGGCAAAAATTAAGGTATAACACTAGAAAGAAACGTGGAGCGGGTATTAACGTAAAATCCCATTTTAAGTCACTCTTTGAAAGGAGACACCACATTGTTCATCAAGCTGATATTCACATACGCGGAAGACAAATGATCGGGAAGACAAAGAGCATCGCCTACATCACTGTAAGAAGATGGCTCAATAATTCCGAACGGGCGATCAACAAGCTCAACGAGCTATTGTGATACAATGGATACGATGCCTATTGAAGATACTGTCCAAAGGCGATTCGACGCGATGCTGCGACATGCGGAAGGGCTACCCGACCAAGAAGAACATCAAACATCGAAATCTCCTCGTCACGGTGGTTATACCGCCAAGAAAACTCCGAAACGTAAGAGGAAAGGTACTTAGGCGAGACAACGTGATATGTCCCGTGAATGGAGCGTTTTAACTGTGACCAGAAACCTTCAATACTGTTCGTGTGCGTACCATCGGGCTTTGCGTACTCGTGTGCGCCGTGTTCAACGGTCTTGTGCTCCACGTCCATGATCTTGGCAATCTTCCTGTAGCTCTTGAGTTCATCCGTAATGAGTCGTGTTCCCTTGGCAATATGATCCTCGAAATGCGGGAGAAGGGTTGTCGCCTTCACGTTCGGGACAATCGCCGTCTGTACCTTGCCCCTACGCTGCAAGGTGCCAAAGACAATCGTTTTATTGGCGGCTCCACGTCCGCGCTTCCCGCGTCTTGGGCCGCCAATGACTGTCTCGTCAGCTTCCACTTCGCCATCCTGCAAGCTCGGAATGTCGAACATCGTCTTACGAATTTCCTTTGCCATGCGCCAAGCGGTCTTATAGGTCACTTCACACGCTCTCTCTAATTCCTTTGCAGATACGCCATTGCGTGACTGTGCGAAGAGATACATCGCAAAGAACCATTTAACGAGATCGGTAGAAGAATGCTCAAAAATCGTTCCTTCTTTCGGGAAGATGTGTGATTTGCCGCAAATGCATGTATACCGAGCGCGACCACTTACCTTGAAATATTTGTTGACCCGTCCGCATTCTGAACACTTCGGATTGTGGTAACGGTCAGCGAACAACTTGGCGAGGCAAGTGTCGTTATCGGGGTACTTCTTGGCGAACTGGAGGATGGAAGGGTGCATAGGACTGGTGGGAACTATCCTAAGCCTACTCTCCTAGTTACTTGCCGTCAAGGGATAGTTACCTTCCAATTTAGTACGCTGATCGCTGATGAAGGCGATCTTGTCTGCGGCGGCGGAGTTCAGAAGAATGGAGTAGCGATTTTGGTCAGGCACGAGCAAGACCCGCAATTTATTTTGTTCTCGCAAATGTTTTATTAAAGAGTGGAAATCACCATCTCCACTAATGATGACGGCTTGCGAGTACTCACTGATTTTCAACATGACATTCAGCACAAGGTCAGCGTCACAATTTCCTTTCACCGTTCCGTCTTTGTTCTTCAAAATGGGCTTGAAGATCAAAATGTATCCATAGTTCTGAAGGGCGGTATAGAGATCTGCATTCGTCGGAATATACCCCATGACAATGAATGCTTTGCTCACACCGTACTTCTCAGACAAGTACACCCTAAATCTTCGGTAGTCTAAATCCCATCCCATGCCTTTGACAGCCTTATGGAGATTTTGGCCGTCAATAAAGGCATAGTTGTTGCTTTGAGGCATATGTCCACTCTACAGCATTTTTGGATAGTCAGCTCCCGACACACTCAAGTATTCCAATGCAGATCTGCTACCAGTCGAAGAACTTTTCTGCTACAATATGCAGAAACACACATATGTTCACGCTTCCCAAAAATCTGCAGAGGCAACTGCTCGGCGCCGTGGGCGGGGTGGTGATCGCGCTGCTTGTGTATTGGCTCTACTCCGCCTTCTCCACTCCGGTGCAGGCGTTTTTGGGGTTTGACCAGGGCGTGCGCTTCACCGAAGCCGACAGGGAAGCCAAGCGAACGGAGATCGTTGAGAAGGTGCGGGAGATCATGAGCGCCGGTGCCGTGAGACATTCCGATGATCGTTAGAAGCTGTCAGCTTTCAGCCTCCAGCTATCAGTTTTTTGTTGAGAGCCCGTCTTGATCTTACCGAAGGACTGGCAGCTGATCGCTGATGGCTGGCAGCTTCGCTATCATGGCGGACGATGATTGCGCCCCACCTCCTCCCCGGCATTTTTTTTGGAGTTCTCGGAGTGGTCTTCGGGAGCTTTGGCAACGTGCTCATCTGCCGCGTGCCCGCGGGCAAGAGTGTGCGGGGCCGGTCGCACTGTCCGCACTGCAAGAAAATCCTGCGCGCATGGGAACTCATTCCACTTTTGAGCTTTATGCTCCTTGCCGGGAAGTGCAGCCGGTGCGGCAAGGCCATCTCGTGGCAGTACCCGCTGGTGGAACTCGCCAGCGCGGCGCTCTTCGTGGCTGCGCTCACGCATGAGCGGTTTGCCGTCATCCCTGCGGCGCTCCTGGCGCTCTGCCTGTGGCTGCTCGTGCTCACCGCCATGGTGGATGGAAAAACGGGCTGGATGCCCGATGCGTTTACCTTCCCGCTCCTGGGGCTCTCACTCCTCTACGCGCTGTTCTTCGAGCTGGCGTTCCCGCTCTACTCACTCATCATCGGCGCGGGATTCTTTGCCATGCAGTGGGCGGTGAGCGGCGGGCGGTGGGTGGGGAGCGGCGATATCCTGCTCGGCGCGGGCATCGGGTTACTCGTCGCCACATGGCAACTCATGCTCGTGTGTTTGTTCGCTGCGTACATCATCGGATCGGCCGTGGCATGCGTGCTCCTCCTCCAGCACCGCACGACACTCAAGAGCTCGCTGGCATTCGGACCGTTCCTGGTAATGGGATGCCTTGTGGCGCTGTTCTTCGGGGAGGCGATGTTGCGGGTGCTGTTCTAAAGGATCTTCCGTAGCCGGGACGCGGCGTCCCGGCTACGGATGGATGTGGTCGTAAAAAAGTGGGCTCTCGCCGACAAACGTTGGCAAAAGCCCAACATATTGTCAGCGCTCGTGAGCGCTCAGGAGAGCTTGCCGCCCTCCTACTATTTTGATCCACAGCAACAACATGCTTACAACGTCGTAAGCGGTCGAAGACTATTGCCCAAAATAGTAGGAGGAGGCAAAAAGCACTGACCCGAGCATGTTAATCATAATTCAGTTATTTGTCAAATCCTTCCGGCGGCTTCCATGGCCTCAGGATGACAATCGGAGGGGTCTGGCCGATACTTGGCCCATGAAACTTGTCGCCCAGAACCGGCGTGCGCGGTTTGACTATGACATCCTCGCGACGTTCGAAGCGGGGATCGTGCTCAAGGGGTGGGAGGTGAAATCATGCCGCGGCGGGCATGTGAATTTGGCGGGCTCATACGTCTCATTCCACGGCGGCGTCCCCGTGCTCAAGAACGCCAAGATCGCGCCGTACGCATTCGCCGTCAAACCTTCCCTCGACGAAATCCAGCGCGACCGCCCGTTGCTGCTACGCGCATCGGAGCTCACGAAACTGGAATCGGCGGCGGGCGAGAAGGGCAACACCGTGGTGCCGCTCCAGATGCGTGCAGGCAGGTTCATCAAGGTCACACTCGGAGTCGGCCGCGGACGCAAGAAACTGGACAAGAGGCAGAGAATCAAAGAGCGGGAGATCGGGAGGAAGTTGAGGGAGGGGAAGGAGTGGTGAGGATTCCGACGCCACCGACGAGTCCGGGGAATCCGAGGAAAAAATCCTCGGATTCTTCGGTATCCTCGGATTCTTCGGTATCCTCTTAAGCGATGTCCTTACTGCCCCCCCAAATCCAGCGCGCCATCGAGGAATTCAGCAAGCTCCCCGGCATCGGGCAGAAGTCGGCCGAGCGGCTCACGTTCCATTTGCTGCGAAGTCAAAAAGCTTCGCCGGAGAAGCTCGGCAACGCGCTTCTCACCCTCAAGCGCGAGCTGCAGTACTGCGATGTGTGCCAGATGGTTTCGGTGACGCCTGTGTGTTCCATTTGTGGTGACCAGTCGCGCGACCATTCCACGATCCTCGTCGTCGAAGACCCGCTCGACGTCGTCGCTCTCGAAAAGACCGCGTACAAAGGGGTCTACCACGTGCTCCACGGCGTCCTCTCGCCCATCGACGGCATGGGTCCCGAGCAGTTGCGGCTGCGCCAGTTGATCGACCGGGTGAGGAAAGGCGACATCCAGGAACTCATCATCGCGACCAACCCGGATATCGAAGGCGAAGCGACGGCCAGTTACATTCAAGCGCAGGTGAAGGACATGGTGCCCTCTGTGACCCGCCTGGCCCACGGGCTCCCGATGGGCGCCGATATCGAATTCGCCGACCAAGTGACGCTGCGTGAGGCAATTGCGGGGAGGAGGACGTTACCGTAGTTCTGGAGAGGAATACCGGAATAACGGAGTACTGGAATACTGGGCAAATGATAGAGCGGATCAGCGGTTCAGAGCTTCAGAGGAAGTGTTAGCCGGCTCAATCTGCACCGTTGAAACTCTGAATAACTGACACTCTTTTCCTAGTACTCCAGTATTCTAATACTCCAGTACTCTCGTCAATGCCTAAAAGCCCTCACTCCCGTCAGCACCATCACCAACCCCAGCTCGTCAGCTTTCTTGAATACCTCCTCGTCGCGCACGGACCCCCCCGGCTGGATGATGGCGGCAATGCCGTGCTTGGCGGCTTCGTCGATGGAGTCGGGGAAGGGGAAGAAGGCGTCGCTTGCCATCACGGCATCGCGGGCGCGAAGGCCCGCCCTGCGAGCCGCGATCCACGTGGCGTCCACCCTGCTCGTCTGCCCTGCGCCGATGCCGACGGTCACGCGGTCTTTGGCAAAGACGATGGCGTTCGACTTGGCGTACTTCACGCAGCTCCAGGCAAAGAGCAGATCGGCAATCTGCCCGTCCGTCGGTCTCTTTTTGGTGACGACTTTCAAGTCCGCTGCGGTAATAATTTTGTCATCTCTACTTTGTACAAGCATCCCACCAACGACAGATCGGTAGCTGATCGCTGACGGCTGATCGCTGATCGCTCTTTGCTCGATCACCCGTGTATTCGGCTTCTGCCTGAGGATATCGAGCGCCTTGGCCTGGTAGCCCGGTGCGACGATCACCTCGGCTTCATCCTGAAGTGCGATCTGGAGGTGATGAA
>CAZAUW010000068.1:0-5772 GCA_964488295.1 uncultured Candidatus Peribacteria bacterium | reverse complement strand
GATCGGCACGGTGAGCGAGACGGTGGATGCCATCCAGATGGCGCAAAAGAGCGGATGGAGGGCGATCGTGAGCCACCGCAGCGGCGAGACGGAAGATACCTTCATCGCGCATCTGGCCGTCGGCCTGCAGACGGGGCAGATCAAAACCGGCTCCCTCTCGCGCACCGACCGCGTGTGCAAATACAACGAACTGCTGCGGATTGAAGAGGAACTTGGGGGAAGGGCGGAATACGATTCTCCTTTTTGATGAAATTGAAAATTGAGAATTGATAATTGAAAATTTTGGAAACCGTTCAGAGGACAATAAGTCTGCTGCATTATCAATTTTCAATTGTCAATTATTCATTGACCTCATCCACCATCTCTTCACCCATGGGATCGACAGGGTGGAGAGGAGGTAGCCGCCGGTCGGTACGAGCGATTGGAGCAGGGGAGTGGGACTGCCAATAGACCACAGGAAAACGGAAGCCGTCGCATAGGTCAATGCCGTGATCATCAGCCGCCGCGTCCAGCTCACTTCCCAGGCTTTCTCGCGCTCCACGCGGGCGTTGCGCTTAAGGATTTCCCCAATTGTTTGTTCCGTTTCCATGCATTCACTATATACTCTCCGTCGTTCGGGACGTAGTTCCCGCCTTCGCCCTTCATTGTTCCAGCACTCTGATAGGCCACGGCGGGCGAGACAGGTCATTCCACTTCTCGGGCAAGGTAGTTCATCGTTCTCGGGACGTAGTTCAGTTGGCTAGAACGCTTGCATGGGGTGCAAGAGGTCGCTGGTTCGAGTCCAGTCGTCCCGACCACTGGAAAAAAACACGGAAACAATTGAACATATCAATATCTGCGGGCGACCTCGCCGTAGTTGGGGACGAAGGCGGGTCATCCCGACCAGAATTCATTATCTTTAGGTTTATTCTGAGCGAAGCCGAAGGAAGTCCGCTCGTCTCCACGCAACGATATCCTTTCGATACGCACAGGATTGTCTCTTTTCTTGCATCTACCATCCTGTGTGCGTTGTCTGATGGCGGACGAATAAAATCCGTCTTCTGTATTTTTTGCGGTGAGCCAAGACAGTTCAAAGTTCATTTCTTTGATGTTTATTGTCCAGCCATGACCAATCGAAAAACCGCTCTTTTACCCTCAATTTTTCGGGTGTTATGTGGTAGAATCCTTCGCTTGTCTGGAGACCAAAACCGGGCAATTGTATGGAACCCCAAACGACGAAAAGCCCTCCGCAACCGGCCACGCAAACTCTGGCGCATATCGAGAAGATCAAGGAAGCTATCTGGAGCCGCCGTCCGATCCTCGGCGATATCATGCGCAAGCACGGCCAGAAGATCCTCTACCGCTACGCGCAGGATTTCATGGACGTGAATACGGCGCCTATTCTGGATCCCGCCAAGCCCGAACTCATCGAAACCGCCTGCGAGCTCATCGAGGGGAGGCTCGGCAAGCAAGTCGCTGCCAAAGCCAAAAAACAGCTGCTCACGCAGGCGCTCGTCTCCACCGCCGACCACCATGCCACGATCGACCACCCCTTCTGGGTGAATGCCAACATCATTTCCTCCATCCCGTACTTCGACAAACCCAACCCCGACATCTTCTCGCTCATCGTTTTCTCGTTTGCGAGCGTGTCGCTCAATAACGCCTCCGGGTACCCGCGTGGCATCCTCTTCCACGGCGGGGTGGGGGATTCGAGCGCGATGGTCCGCCTGCCGATCCTGCCGGACAAGCTCAAGATGAGCATCGTGCACGGCACGCGCGCGTTCACGCGGCAGGATTTGGACAAGGCGATTGCAGCGTTACATCAAAAGGCGAAGGACGGCGAGGTGGATCGCAAACGGGCCGAACGCATCCACGAAGTGATCGAAACCTTCTTCGCCGCGCCCGAAGTGCTGGATGCCGCGCATTTGTCCTCGCAGATCACGCGCATCAATTACCGCTTATGGCCCAAGTTTTTCCACGGGCCCGGGGGTTCTGCATCCCCTGCGCGCCCCGTCCCCGACCTGATCTACTTCGAGATCGAAACGCTCGTAGGCAAGCTCCTGCGCGGCCGCCACGCCACCGAATCCACCCTGCTCCATCGCCTGCTCTACGATCCGCGCTACTGGACGCTCGCGCTGAAGCACTTCAATAACGTACCGGGGGCCTTTTCGCTGGAGAAAGGCTGGGGCACGTTCTTCTTTTGGTCGGTGGATGACAAAAACCACCGCGTGCGCTTGGAGCTGCGGGGAGAAGAGCTCATATCGAGGAACCGCCCCGAATTGCGCTTCCCGCTCAAGCCCGAGACGATCTGCCGGGCCCTGGAAGAGAAGAAAATTTTCCCGAGCATGCTCTTGTGCTATCTCGTCATTTCCCTCTACTACGGCATGAAATGCCTGGGGGGCTTCTGCCAGGTGCACGATCTCACCGTTGTGAAGGAGAAGTGGGGGGAAATGCTTCGCGAAGCGGGCGAAGACGACGAAGCCAGGGCGCTCACGCCGATCCAAACGAAGGAATTGGGCGGCGACGGCCTCGTGCTTGCCTATATGAAGACACCGAAAGGAGAGCTCCTCCCGGCATCGGGGCTCGACATGCTGCTCGATGAGCGCGATACCAGTTACCGAAAATACGTGGAGCGTTCCAAGAAGGTCACGTTGATGGAAATGATGAACCCCATGCTCCCCGAGATGTACACCGTGCTCTATCCTTTCCCCGACCGCGACCCCGCTTTTGCGGACCTCACACCCGAAGGCATCATGGAGGCGACGGGACTGGCGCGGAAACTACGTGAAGAAATTGAGAGTGAGGGATAAATATTTTTCCCGCAGCTGACAGCACGTGCTGTCAGCTGCCATGGATGTATCATGTTTGCCGCATATGAAACCCGCTCAATTCCTCGCGGCCTCCCAACCGGTCACGCTCGCGACACAACCGCTCTTCGAGCGTTACCTGCGGCAATTTCCAGAGGAAGTCTGCGAAATGGCGTTCTCGCAGATGCTGCTGTGGGGCGAAAGCCGCAGCCACCGTTACGCGGAATTGCACGGGCATCTGGTGACGAGTTTCCAAAAGAAAGGGGAGCCGCGCATCTGGTATCCGCCCATCGGCCCCCACCCAGCCGCGCTGATCCTGGAGCACTTGCATCCCAAAGACGGCTTTTCGTTCCTCTACGTTCCCGACGACGTCGCATCGGGCCTGCGGGAGTTGCATCCCATCTCAACACCCGAACGGTTCGATTACGTCTACAATACCAAGGATATCCAGTCGCTCAATGGCACTGCATACGACGCGCAGCGGCGCCACATCCGCAAATGCATGGAGCACCATCCGCGCGTCACCAGGCTCGACGCATCCCACAAAACCGCATGCCTCGACTTGTTTCGACGATGGGTCGAAAAGACGCAGGAGGAGCCGTATCCCGTATCCGTGCACGACGAGATCTCCGCCTTCTCGCTCGCAATGGAGCATTTTGATGCGCTCAAGCTCGTCGGCGTCGGCCTGGAGTTCGGCGGCCAGATGGAGGCGCTCGCCATCGGTGCGCCATTGAATGCGACGACGGTGGTGGAGCATTTCGAAAAATCCAGCGGCGCGTATCCTGGGTTGTACCAGTGCGTGTTCCACGAGTTCGCCAAGTCGCTCCCCGATGTCTATTCGCATATCAACAAAGAAGAGGATTTGGGCGTTGCGGGACTTAAGCAGGCCAAGGAAGGGTGGCACCCAAGAAACTGCGTCCAAAAGTACAAGATTATGGCTTAAAGAAGAGCAAATACTCGCATCTTGCGTACATTGACAAAATGTTGTTTTTTACTATAATTTCTCAGTTCCTTGGCACCAAAGGCTGAATTGTGATTTTTTGATGCCAAAGGCTATCCCTTGAGGGAATTCTGGATGGATTTTCTTGAGGGATAGCCTTGGTGACTTCCGCGGAATGGTTTCGCGGTAGTTGCTTGGGCAAGGTAACCGTTTCGAAAGGAATGGACTGTGAAGTACGATCCGAAGTGGAGCGACTCGGAGCTCTTCAATGAGCTCTGCGCTCAAACGTTGGACGGCGTCCCGGGCGTCCTTCGTATCACAAATGGCAATCCGGGTTCCACCAATGCGGTCTTCGTCGGGTCGCATGGCAAGGAGATCCGCTCCGGGATCTCTCTCGTGCGCTACATTCTTGGGCACCCCGACGACCTCGCCGACGATCTCGACTTGTTGGTCGTCGTCGGCAACCTCGAGGCCGCCAGGATGGCGCTGGCCACCGACGACCCCAAGGTCTGGAAGCAATACCGGTACACGCCTAGCGGGCGTGACATGAACCGGATGCCGTCCAGTGCCGCTGACCTGCCCGACGAAGGCGACAACAGCGCCGTCTACGAGCTGCGAAGGGCTGCGGCCCTGCGCCGTGTGCTCCTGCCGCTCAAGATCGTCAACCTGGCTGACTGGCACGCTACCGACCAGCCCAGCATGCCCTCAGGGTTGGGGATCGTCGGCGACCTCGAAGTGACCCGACGTCTGTTTGCGGCCATGCCCCTTGCACAGGTCATTCTCGATGTCGTCGAGGTGCAGCGCAACTACGGCACCAAGACGCAGACGTTGAGCAGCATCGTCGAGCCCAAGCTCTCCGTCGAAATCGAGGTGGGCCAGACCGGCTCTGCCACGGCGGCTGCGAATGCCATCCTTCTCTTCATCGCTTGGGGGCGCTTCGTCGGTATCGTTAAGCCGATGAAGACCTACTGCGCGGTGGGGAGTGTGATGGCCCTCAACGAGGAGGGCAAACCCGACAAGAGTTTCAAGGTCGTCAACGAGAGCTTGCTCAAGGATCTGACCCCTGTGGAACAAGGTGAAGTTCTTCTGCAGACCCCTGATGGCCGCCAGGTCAAGTCCCCTTGCAAGGGCAAACTCACATGGGGGCCCGACTCCACCGAGCTGAGTGATACGGATGTCACCAGTGAGGTGTTCTGGGTGCTCGAGGAGGAGTAGCAACGCAATTCAGCCCTCGGCTGAGGAACACGGTCCCCACCTTCGGGTGGGGGCCTTGTTCTATGTCTCTACAAAGCCAGCCTCCAAAATTCCTCATGCGATATGTACTCAGCATTTGGCGTGTCTCTTGCCACTGCGATTTTGCAGAAAGTATCGTCCTCCTCTTCCTCGAGGGCTTTCTTTAGAAGTTCATGTATTTTTTGACTCATGGAAACTCCATCGTGCTTTGCCGACTGTGCTATGTAGAAAACCATTTTTTTGCCAAGCGTGAGCGTCATCCGTTTCATATTGGGACGTTACCAAATACTTCAGTTCAGGTCTCTGCAAACCTCCTTGGCAACGCGCTTTCCCTGTGCTTCCATATCCTCTTTTCTTTCGGATAGGGCACTTGCATTTTTACTAAAAAAATGTTATAGTATCAAGTTACGGTTTCATGGCTCTCACAGCGCAATCCCTCTCGGCTGCCACCCAAGCGATCCTCGCGCACCAGCGCCTGCTCGTGATCCCCCACGCCAACGTGGATCCCGATGGGCTCAGTAGCGCCCTTGCCTGCTATCAGATCTTCAAGTCGCTCGGCAAAGATGTGACTGTCATCTGCCCCGATACCCCTCCCGAATCGCTAAAGTTCCTGCTGGGGTTTGAGAGCCTGGAAGGCGAGATCGCCGAGAGCCAGAACTTCATCGTCACCGTCAACCTGGGCGACGGGGTGGAGGTGGACAAGCTGCGCTACACCGTGGAAGACCGCAAGGTGAACATCATCGTGGTGCCAAAGAAAGGCAAAATCCAGGAGAGCCACATCACCTTCAGCGAAGGCGACAAGCACTACGACCT
>CAZAUW010000067.1:0-5871 GCA_964488295.1 uncultured Candidatus Peribacteria bacterium | reverse complement strand
AAAACGCGCGGAGGAAATGGAGCAGAAGCAGGAGTTGAAAGGCGCCACCGCGAGCGCCGACTTCGGCATGCAGATCCGCAGCTACGTGCTGCATCCCTACCAGATGGTGAAAGACCTGCGAACGAATATCGAAACGAGCGACACGGCGCGCGTGCTGGACGGCGATATCCAGATGTTCGTCGATGCGGAGCTAAAACGGGAGGCTGGCAGCCAGTAAGCACCCGTCTAGGTATGTCGTATATCGGGAGGAGGAAGTATACGACATACCACATACGACATACGAAAAGCACCCGCTTTTACGGCGGATGCTTTTTCAAGGTCAAAACGAGGATTTACAGGTCGTGGGCGCGGACGGTGACGCGGCCGTTGTCCTTGGCGCGCATCGCGGCCTTTTTTACAGCTTCCTCCAGGAAGGCACTGGCGGCCTCCGGGAAGTCGCCGGCAGTCATCATGCCGTGCTTCTTGAGGAGTTCCTTGATGGCAGACGCAACAACGTAACTCATAGAAATGGGGTAAAGAGGTAAAACAGAACGATTCTAAGGGGCAGGAGGCTATCCGCAAGGCATTTTCTTTTGCATTGCCACTGTGTGCGGTTTGCTTGTCTTTGTAGACCTGGATGTTCCAATTTACTTTTCCGGGAGCCAAAATCCACCCCGCATGCCAGAAGAGCCGGAAAACGACCACTCCTTCTTTCTATTCTTTCGTCAATGGGGGATGCGCGGAAGTACGTGGCGGAGAGAGAGGGATTCGAACCCTCGAACCCCTTGTGGGGGTTACGCGATTTCGAGTCGCGCGCCTTCGACCACTCGGCCATCTCTCCATTGTGTACAGTATCACATTTCACCTCTATGAAGCCGAACCAGTCGTTGCACTCCGGTGCGTGGCCGTCTCTCCGGGAACAGTGTATTAAGTCTCTGTACAAGACGGAGGGCAATTGTGGGTGAGGCAATCAACCGGGCAACACCCCGTTTCGCTGCGTCGGCGCGATGCTGGGCAGGCCGAGGGCTTGGTAGATGTCTTTCTCTTCCCTGCTTGCGATCACTCTTCCCTTCGCATCGAAGAGCCCGTATTCGTTGAGCTTCCAGCCGCGCCCGATGGCACGCTTGCGCAGGCCGATGTTGTGTTCCTTATCGCCGGTGAAGTACACGAGCGCGCTCCCCCACTGTGATCTCGCCACAAAGCGCACGTCTGCCCGCAGGCCCGACCGGAGGTTGAACGAGAGCTTACGTTCGCCATGAGCGACCACCTCGCGCACAAAGGGCAGCGCGGCGATGGCATCCGACACCTCCTTGGGCTTCTTTGTGACGACGAGCAAATCAATGTCGCCCACCGTTTCTTTCCCGCGCCGGTACGACCCGCCCGCCTCGGCTTTCTCCACACCCTTCACGCCGCGGATGGTATGCAAGATCTTCTCGACGTCCTTCACCACGTCTGTACGCAGGAACCGCTTGGAGCGCTCCGCCACCCGCTTGGCGTTCCCGAGGATTTTCTTCTCCATGAGCGCCGACATCCGGGGGAGCGACCGCAGCTTGCCGCCCTCAGCCGCTTTGATGAGGGCGGGGACCGTCTTGATGCCCAATTCCTTCTCCAGTTGGCGCACCCGCTTGGGGCCCAGGTCTTCGACCTGCATCAGCTCCGCTGAGAGCCCGCCCTGGCTCATGAGCAATTCATCGAGGGCGCGGATGCGGCCGGTCTGCACGTACTCGCGGATTTTCCCCGCAATCGCCGCGCCGATGCCCGGGAGCTGCATCAGTTCCTTGTCGCTCTTGTACGCCGATACATCCTTGGGCAACTCCTCCACCACATGCGCCGCGCGCCGGTAGGCGTTGGGCTTAAAAGGCACCTCCTGCTCATCGAGCAACGCCGCGATCTGGCGGAGCTGGGAGGCGACCTGGCGATTGTATTCCATTACCGTAGTATACAACGGGTAATGGATGTATCATCACGCGATTCTTCTCCCACGATATTTCTCTGCGAGTCTAGCGCCCTCGCTTTGCTTTTCCTCAGAAAGCGCAGGGATACCATTTCTGCGTTCCTGCTCGGCTGCAGTTTCTATCTGCTTCCGCATCTCTAAGAACGTGATCTGCTTGTTCATAAATGCAAGTTGCAGTTCCTTACGGACCTGAGCAAGTGTCTTGGGAGTTTCGTTCGGAACATCTTGCGACTGGATAGCGTCAGATACTGCTGGGGGGGGTTCTCCGAATTATTGAGAGCATTTTTCATTGTTTTGTAGAGGGGAAGGGGGGATCCCACCCACCCTAGCTTATGGATGGATGAGATTTGCAGCATTCTAAGGATCACGACCTAGGGGTCAACTTTCTCGAATCAACAATGAACATTTTGGCTTCAGGAAAAAGAAAAATTGCACAAATTCTACAAACGCTTGCCAAGAAAACTTGTCATGCCTATGATCCGCCCCTTCGGTGGATCTGGACAAGACCGGGGGTGGGGGTTCAATGCAGGGAACCTCCGCCTCCGGCCTTTTTTATGCCCACCATGGCAATGGATCGATCGCATGCGCGAAGTGCACCGATGACCACGGCCAGTCGGCGATACGGGCCACAAGACCGTGACGAATGGCATTGGTTTGCACGTAATGAATGGCGGCATCGCGTTGGCGTACATCGCGGATGCGTTCGTCGTAGAACCCGTGTTGCCAGCCGGTGAAACAATAATTGTGGTCGGCACGAATCGTCCGCATCGGAGGTATCCGAACCTCCGCTGCGGACAATGACATTATTTTCGACGCATCATTTCCACCCACCGTAGCGGAGGATCGGATTCCTCCGCGGTTGTCGATCAATATATCATCCACACCCAGGAAATACCGGATGTCCTTGGATGAATTACGTTTGAATGAATGCATGAACCTGCTGAGACCGCCTTCGCCTGGCCAGAGGATCACGTGCACATGGTCCGGCAAAATGTTGAACGCGTAGACCCTGGCCCGGCAGAGATTGCGCGTGGTGAACAAATTATCGATCATGATCTGCGCAACACCCGGCAGTATGCACCATGCGCTCCTGCCTTTTGCATTCGTCGTCACGTGGAATAACCCGTCCTGTGCGCCGTGATGTTGGGTCATGGGAAAACCATACGTACATGGGAATGCCCACGGGATAGGTGATGCAAAAAATACAACATCGGCCCAGAGAATATGGCGTCCATACAACACAAATACGGTTCCATGATGGTGCGGAACCGGGGATCATTATTTTCTCGGGATCGCGGAAGTAGACGAACCTCCGCTACGGGGTTTGATGTCGTGTCGATCAATGTATCATCCATCATTCCAAGCCCATCACGTCCCCTCCTGCCAGCTGCTCAGGTATTTCTTCTGCTCGGGCGTGAGCGCGTCGATTGCCAATCCCATGGCCTTGAGCTGCAGGCCTGCGATGAAGTCGTCGATTTCGGGCGGCAGGGTGATGACGCCCGGCTTGAGCATGCCTTTGTTCTTCAACAGGTATTCGCAGGCCAGCGCCTGGCCGCAGAAGCTCAGGCTCATCACCTCGCTCGGGTGCCCCTCGGCCGAGGCGAGGTTCACGAGCCTCCCCTCGCCCGCCAGGTAGATCACCTTCTTATTGGCGAGCAGGTATTCGTCCAAGTAATGGCGCACGCGGCGCTTGCGGGTGGCGTGCTTCTCGAGCGCAGCCAGGTCAATCTCACAATCGAAATGCCCGGCATTGGCCAGCACCGCGCCGTCCTTCATCTGCTCCATATGCTCGTAGCGGATCACGTGCAGGTTGCCCGTGACGGTGATGAAGAGGTCGCCGATGGGCGCCGCGTCTTCCATCGGCATCACCCGGTGCCCGTCCATGGCCGCCTGCAGGGCGCAGAAGCTATCCACTTCGGTGACCACCACCTGGGCACCCAGGCCCCTGGCGCGCAAGGCCACCCCCTTGCCGCAGCTGCCGTAACCGAGGATGACGACCGTCTTGCCCGCGATGAGGAGGTTGGTGGAACGCAGGATGCCGTCGAAGGTGGATTGCCCCGTGCCGTAGTAGTTGTCCATCAGGTGCTTGGTCTTGTTGTCGTTCACCGCGACCATCGGCATCTTGAGCGCGCCGTCCCTCTGCATCGCCTGCAGGCGGATGATGCCCGTGGTGGTTTCCTCGCACCCGCCGACCATCGAGGGGATCAGGCCGGCGTGCTTCTGATGGATCTCGGTGACCAGGTCGCAGCCGTCGTCGATCGTGATCTGCGGCTCGGTATCGATGACCGCATTGAGGAACGTGTAGTAATCCTCTTTGCTCTCGCCTTTGTACGCCCACACCGTCACGTCCTTCTCCTCCGCCAGCGCCGCCGCCACGTCGTCTTGGGTGCTGAGCGGATTGCAGCCGGTGATGGCGACCTTGGCCCCTCCCGCCGTGAGGGTCCGCACCAACACCGCGGTCTCTTTGGTGACGTGCAAGGCCATCCCGATCGTGAGCCCCGCAAAGGGCTTCTCCCTGGCAAAACGCGCGCGCACGCTCAGCAGCGCGCCCATGCGCTTCTCCGCGATCTCGATGTTCAATCTCCCCTGCCCGGCCAGAGAAGGATCTTTCACATGGGACATGACGCTACAGTATCAGAGAGAATGCATGGAGGAACAGGCGTCTGCCATGCGTTTTTCGTTGATTCGTTTTTTGTTTTTGGTTGGCAGAAATTCCTGCAGCCATGTTTGCTCACGTAACGAAAAACCAAAAACGCTGAAACGAAAAAACGTTCACGGAAGTTCTGGCAATTTGTCGCCATATGCCCGCTCCGCCCTCTCCCACACTTCGTCGGGGTCAAGGGTATCGAGGAGGGTTCCCTCCTGCTCCACCACAAACGATGCGAGCGATGCCCCCAGCCTGCCGCATTGAGCGGGTTCCCACCCCGCAGCGAGGCCCGTGATGAACCCCGCCCGCAGCGCGTCGCCGGCCCCGGTGGGATTGACCACCAGATCCGGTGAGCATGCCCCAATGACGATCGGAGACTTCTTCGTGAAAACCGTGAGTCCCTGTTCGCCGTAGGTGATGACGAGGAAGGGTACGCGCTCCAGAATGGCGGCGGTGGAAAGGGACGTGCGGCCCGAGAGCAGGCTCCACTCGTACGCGTTGGTGATGACGCCCGCGCTCCTCTCCACGGCATGCATCAGCTCCTGGTCGGAGAACGACAGCACCTGCTGGCCCGGATCGAAGATGTAGGGCAGCTTGAAGGTCTCGCACCACCGCATCGCCTGCCCCATCGCCTGCGCGTCGCGCGGACTCACGATCGCGCATGCAAGCCCCTCGCGCTCGGCTGACATGTCGGGCCACGCGCCGTGCGCATCGGCGCCGGGGTGGTAGAAGGTGATCTGGTGCTCATGGCTGTCGGTCGCCACGATCGCGGTGGACGTGGCATGCGAAGGGAGCCGCTGAATGTACTCCACCCCGATGCCACGCTCGGTGAGGAGGGCGCGGTACGCCCCGCCGTCTTCTCCCACCGTCCCCACGAGGAGCGGATCCTGGCCGAGGAGCTTGAGGTTCCACGCGATATTCGCCCCCGTGCCGCCGTGGTGCCTGGCGAAGCGCGGCGTGACGAACGCGAGCGAGAGGTGCTCCAGGTCGCGAGGATCGATGGACTGCGGAAACGATCCCTCGTAGTGCAGCAGGAGGTCGTACGCGATGGAACCGGTGACGAGAATTTTCATAGGAAGCGGGACTGAAGATGATACATCAAGAAACAGGCTGGTACATTCGTATGTCGTATATCGTATATGGTATATCGGGGCTTCCCGACATACGACATACCACATACGATATACGGTAGATGCTCTCCCTCATCCTGCCTACCTACAACGAGGCCGAAACCCTGCCAGTACTTCTCCCGCCAATCCAGGATTCCCGCAGGGGAAAGGAGATAGAGGGG
>CAZAUW010000066.1:0-5904 GCA_964488295.1 uncultured Candidatus Peribacteria bacterium | reverse complement strand
GGCCGGACGGCGCGCGAGGTCTCCAAGTTCCGGCCAAGCCTCCCGGTGATCGCCTTCACGCCCGATGTGTCGGCCGAGCGCCGGCTGCAGCTCTCGTACGGCGTCATCCCCCTCCTCATTGCATTCCACGAAAATCCGGAGGAGGCGGTGGTGAAAGGTCTCGCGCGCGCGAAGTCCATAGGCATCCTCAAGGCCGGCGACAAAGTGGTGCTGGTTTCCGATGCCAGGGCTGAAACGTCCAACGTGAGCTCTGTGCAGATCAGAGCAATTGAATAAGGCGATTTTTTTGGTTTGTAGCGACGGGTCGCGACCCGTCGCTACAAAAAAATCGGGCGCAATAACCTACGATCAAATCCTACCTCAGTGCCACGCTATCCGACTCCTTCACGTACTGCGGGTGCGCGAAGGGCACCATGGCCTGCACCTGGTCATCCTGTTGCAGATGCTCGAGGGCTTGCGATTGGGCGATTTCGGCGGTGAGCACTTCTTCCTGCAGGAGCAGGACATTGCGCTGGTTCTCGAGCGTGCGCAGGCTGTAGCCCTTGGTGGCGTTGGCGTTCTCGTGGAAGAGGATCAGGAGCGCCAGGAGCAAAATCAGCGCGCCGATGCACACCATCAAGAGCATCGTGCTCTGGTTCACCATCCTCCCAAGGGACAGGCGGCGGGGAATGGCCGGGCGGGAGGCGGTGCGTATCGTGAACATGGATGAGCGAAGGACAGTATGCAATGGCTTTGCGAATGATTCAATCGGGAATGCGCCGGATGACGCGGAAGCGCGCGCTGCGCGAACGGGGGTTTGCCTGCATTTCCTCCTCACCGGGCATCAAGGCTTTTTTGGTGAGGAGCTCAAATGGTGGGTTTTTGGTCACCGCTCCCGTCTGAGGATCCTTGGAAGCGCTCGTGAGGCTGCGGAAAACGGTCTTGACCATTCTGTCTTCCAGCGAGTGGAAGCTGATGATGCCGGCGCGGCCGCCGGGCTTGAGCGCGTGGGGAATGGCGACAAGAAGTTCCCGCAGAGCGCCCAGTTCGTCATTCACATGGATGCGCAGTGCCTGGAACACTTGCGGCAACACCGAAGGCGCACGGAACCCGAATTGCTTTTCAACCGCCGCTTTCAAATCATCAGTCGTCACGATCTCCTTTCGCCCGTTGAAGGCTGAAAATAGAGCCGACGCGAGCCTTGCGCTCCCCCGCAGTTCCCCGTAGTGCGCGAGGGTCCTGTAGATACTTTCCTCCTTCGCTGTCCGCAGGAAATCCGACGCCGTCTCCCCTCTTGTCCGGTCAAAACGCATATCGAGCGGCGACGAATGACGGAAGCTGAATCCGCGTGACGGGTCATCGAAATGCGGAGAACTCACTCCGAGATCTGCGAAAAGGATATCGACTGGCAACTCAGCCAACGTGAGGATGTCGCGGAAATTCATGTGGCGGATCACCACTTGCGGTGCCCAATGCTTCAGGTTCTCTGTGGCAAGCGTGGCGTTGTCGCTATCCGCATCCAGTCCGATGAGTCTTCCGGTGGGACCAATTAAGCGCAGAAACTCCTCTGCATGCCCGCCCAAGCCGACTGTGGCATCCAACACCGTCTCGCCGGGCCCTGGGTCAAGGATCGTCAGCACGCTCTGGACATCATTTGGCGAGTCAGAAAGCACCGGAATATGCCTCGCAATTTCCTGAGGGAGCATTCGTGTATTGTAAGAGGAAAAGTATTGACGGCAATTCTTTGGACTTGCTCTTCCGGATAACAAATATACCGTATACAAAATATGCTCATTAAAAGCCTTTAAAAGCCAATTTGACACAATTTGATTGATTGACAAATTAGACAAAAGGCTTAAAATAGTACGCTTTGTTACGACGACTGTTTGCCGCCGCCGGCATCATTTTCCTCTGGTGCATCGCTCCCACGTCATGGGCGGCGAGCATTGACCTGCAACAGTGGCAACCACAGTACGGCGATGAATTCATTGTAGATGTGGATGCGAATGTGGGTTACCTGGTACATGCGGATGGAAACTACCTGCCTTTTTTGCTGGCGACCGGAATGAGGAAGACGATCCGGGGTTTTGGCATCGTCTACAACGGCGCCACGCCGACGCGCACATGGGTGGTGAAATCCGAGACGATGAATTCCGGTTTCGGCGTCACCGGGCGGTTCCTGCGGCTCTCCTACAACGGGAAAGATACGCATTACGGCATCCACAGTTACGCTTACGTTAACTCATGGCTTCAGAGCGACAACCGCTACCGGTCGCTTGGCTGCATCGTGGTGAGCGAGGACATGCTCAACGTGCTCGAGCAGACGTACGAGACAAACGGCAACGAACTCGTCGTCACCACCTCCAACGGGCCGCAGGCGCTGGTGCAGGAATTGACTGCGCGCGATCGGAGCGCGGAAAATGAATGAGATAGACGACCGCCTCAGCCATCGCGGATTGCTAGAAGCGAAGCCGGATGGCGGAGAGGGAGGGATTCGAACCCTCGATACGGATTTAACCCCGTATACCGCATTAGCAGTGCGGTGCTTTCGGCCACTCAGCCACCTCTCCAGAGGCGAGGAAAGTATAGAGGAAGAAATGAAGCTTGCCAGGGTCTCTATTTTGGAAGACGCGCTTTCCTTGTTCAATTGGTCTCTTGTGAGGCAACAATCGATGACATGCTACAATCGAGAGCATGTCGCGCGTCTGCACACTTTGTTCCAACTCATTTGAGATCACCGAGGCTGATCGTGCCTTTCATGAGCGCGTTTCGCCCGTCCTCAAGGGCAAGAAGTACATGATTTCTCCTCCAGACCTGTGCGCTTCCTGCAGAATGCGACGGAGGGCGGCGTTCCGCAACGAGCGCAGTTTGTATATTCGGACGTGCGATCTTTGCAAAAAGTCGATGGTATCGATATTTTCACCGGATAAGACCTATCCGGTGTACTGCATCGACTGCTGGTGGAGCGACCGCTGGGATTCAATGCAGTATGGCCGGGAATTCGACTTTACCAAGTCATTTTCGCAGCAATGGGGAGCACTCTTCGACGCCATCCCAAAGCTCGGTCTGTTCCAGCTCCCAGGCGAGGTGAATAGCGCCTATACGCAGGATAATACGGGCGTGAAAAATTGTTACATGACCTTCGACGGAGAAGGTGGCGAGGACTCGTATTACGGGGAAACGTTCATCAAGATCAAAGACTGCTGCGACTTCCTGGGACTACAGCAAACGGAACTCGCCTACGAATGCGTGCAATGCCAGGATTGCTACAACATCACCTTCTGCCGTTTCTGCAGAAACTGTTCCGATTCGGCATTTTTGCTCGATTGTCAGAGCTGCAAGCACTGTATCGCTTGCACGAATCTCTCCCAAAAAGAATTCTGTATATTCAACGAGCAATACACAAAGGAAGAGTACGAGAAGAAGGTACAGTCGTATGACCTGCGATCCCGCAGAGGTCAGGAGAAAATGCGCACTGAAGCCGAGCGGTTCTTCCTCTCGCTACCTCGGAGGGCAAACAGGAACCTGATGAGCGAGAATGTGACCGGAGACGACCTGATACAGTGCAAAAACGTCTTCGATTCATTCGATTGCATCGGCCTGCATGACGCTCGTTTTTGTTCGCACACGTACGGCGCATCGGACTGCTATGATGTCGACGGATGGGGCAACGGCTTATCGCTTGCGTACGATTCCGTGTACGTGGGTGGAGGCGCACAGGATGTGGCCGCATGCTTCTACGTCGGCATGGGCGGCAGCAACGTGTACCACAGCGCCTTCTGCATACAAAATGTGTCGAATCTCTTTGGCTGTATCGCCGTGATGCGCAGGCAATATTGCATCCTCAACAAGCAGTATACGAAGGATGAGTACGAGAAATTGATGCCGAGAATTTTTGAGCATCTTCAAAAAACAGGCGAATTGGGACAGTTCTTCGGCCCCGAACTCTCGGCGTACGCGTATAACGAATCTGTGGCACAGGATTACTTTCCTCTCAACGAAGCGGAGGCGGAACAACTGGGATTCACATGGCATGAAGCGAAGAAAGAAATCCCCGTTGTGAAAAAAATCATCGATGCGGCAGAGCTCCCCGACACGATTGATGAAGTGCCCGATGATATCATCAATTGGGCCATACGTTGCATGACGACACGGCGTCCATTCCGCATTCAGGGCGCGGAATTGAATTTCTACCGCAAGATGCATATCCCCATCCCGCAGCATCATTTCGAAATCCGGCATGCGGCCCGGCTTTCTCTGCGTAACCCGCGGCATGTCTGGCAAAGACAATGTCAAAAGTGTGGAGTGTCGATTGATACCACCTACAGTCCAAAACGTCCTGAAATCGTGTACTGCGAGCGTTGTTATCTCGAAACCGTATATTAAGTATGGTCATTCTTTTCCTTTCCACTCGCCGAAACGCAGCCCTCAGTCGCTCCATTCGGTGTAACTCATGGCTGGCTCCAGCGAAGGCGGGCGAGGAGTGTTACCTCAAAGAAGTATTCTAGAGGTACAAGATCGCTCCTTCCTCAAATCAACGGTTCCTCGAACACTTCCTCCTGGTTCATCTCGTCCTTCTTGGGCGGCTCGGAAGCGGCTTCGTCCCACTTCTGCAGCATCGCCTCCACTTCCTTGCGGGGCTTGCAGTACTTGCGCCGCGAGGCCTCGATGATGTCTTTGGTGTAGTCGGCCTCCTGCCTGGGCGCATCGAGCGTGCGGCCGGAGAAGGCTTCGCGAAGTTCGCCATTCACCGACATTTTGATGTAGAACTCGCGCACGCCCAGGTTGATGATGTCGCGCTCTTTGAAGATCGGGTTGTACTCCTCCGCCAGAATCGCTGCGTCCTCCGCGCCCACACGGAAGCTCACCATCGAACCAACGTTGCCAAAGACCGTTTTCCGCACCGTTGCGCTCAGCTGCCCCATATACTGGTGGGCGATCGTGAGATTCAGGCGGTATTTGCGCGCCTCCGAGAGGATTTCGGTGAAGGTATCGGTGGCGAAGTTCTGGAATTCGTCCACGTAAAAGTAGAAATCGGTGCGCTGGTCTTCGGGCGTATCGGCGCGGCTCATGGCCGCCTGGTAGAGCTTGGTGATGATCATCGAGCCCATGAGCGACGAGTTTTCCTCGCCCAGCAACCCCTTGCTGACCTTCATGAGCAGGATCTTCTTCTTATCCATGATCTCGCGGATATTGAAGCGCGTCGTCGGCTGCCCGATGATGTTGCGGATCATGTTGGTGGCCACGAACTGGCCGACCTTGTTGAGGAGAGGCGTGATGGCCTCGGCGTCGAATTTCTCGCTCCAGGCGGCGAATTCCGATACCCAGAAGCTTTTCACCACGCTGTCCTGGATGCGCGAGACGATCTTCTGGCGGTAGTTCTTGTCGGTGAGCATCTTGAGGATCGAGAGCACCGTCGTATTGGGGCTGTCGAGGAGCGCGAGGGTCGTGTAGCGCAGCACATGCTCCAGCCGGTACGTCCAGTTGTCGCCGAAGAGCTTCTTGAAGATATCGAGGAAGCCGACCGTGAGCTGCATGTTGTAGGCCTCATCCACCTTCTCCAGAGGATTGAACGCAATGGGAAACTCGATGTCGGAAGGATCGAGCAACACCACATCGTCGATGCGATGTTGCGGGATGAAGCGCATGATGGCGTCCACCAGGTCGCCGTGGGGATCGAGCACTGCGATGCCCTCCCCGTTCCTCAAATCCTCGTTGATGAGGAGCTCGAGCAGTTTGCTCTTGCCCGAACCGGATTTGCCCACCACATACAGGTGCCGGCGGCGGTCGCCGCGGTGCACGCCGAAGGGCACGAAGTTATTGTGGTAGTTGGTGAGTCCGAAGCCGCTCACCCCCTTCTCGCCCACTTTGGGCAAGTCCTGCGGCGGCTCCGATTTGCGCGCCAATACGTGCACCACATGCGGC
>CAZAUW010000065.1:4173-5988 GCA_964488295.1 uncultured Candidatus Peribacteria bacterium | reverse complement strand
TGGCAACCGAAAGCGTGATACCGATGGGATACGGGAAGAAATGGAGCCGGAAGTAGATGCGGCTCAGGCGCGGGCGCTGGAGCATCACGTCGTGGTCTTTTTCCGGATTGGGTGCAGGCTTCTTGAGCGTCTTTGGGGAGGACTTCGGACATCCCGCCTCCGCTCCCGCTTCGGCGGGCAGGCGGACATCGGACATCGGATTTTTTTCTTTGGCGAAATTGTGATCCGAAGTCCGAAGTCCGAAGTCCGAAGTCCGAACGCCATCAGGCATGCATTTGCAACATAGATACTCAACCAAGACTTCCGCCGCGTACTCCACGTCGTGGTGTTTTTCGATATCGTCCGCCGCCGGCGCGCCCTGCGGGGGAAGGATGTTGAACCACCAATTCATGACCCGCTCGCTCTTGCTGAAGAACCGGTGCCCGCCGATGTCAATGCGGTTGCCCTTGTAGTTATACGTCTGCGCGATGCCGCCGATCGCGCTCGTGGACTCAAAGATGACCGGCTGGATGTCGGTGCGCTTGAGGAGCTCATAGGCGGCCGTGAGCCCCGCGGGCCCGGCACCGGCGATGATGGCGATTTTGGGATGGGGCATGGGCAAATATCGGCCGATTCATTGTACAGACGCCATGGCATGGCGTCTGTACGGATGCCATGGCACACGATCATCGCAATTTGACGCCCAGCGCTTTGCAATCCGCCTCCACCATCAGCGCCGCCAGGTCTTTGACGCCCGTCTTAGCTTCCCACCCAAGTTGCTTCTTGGCCTTGCCCGGATCGCCGCAGAGGAAATCCACCTCAGCCGGGCGGTAGTAATGCGGATCGATCGCGACGATCGTCTTGCCCGTCTTGCGGTCCACGTACGTTTCCTCTTTGCCCTTGCCCTTTCGCTCAAAGTCAAAGCCCGCATGACGCAGGCAAAACTCCAGAAATTCCCGCACGGATGCGACTTTCCCGGTGGCCAGCACGTAGTCGCCGGCCTCGGGTTGCTGCAGCATCATCCACATGCCCTCCACATACTCCTTGGCGTAGCCCCAGTCGCGCTTGGCTTCCATGTTGCCCAGGTACAGGCACTCCTGGTCGCCCCGCAGAATGTGGGCGATGCTGAGGGTGATCTTGCGGGTGACGAAGTTCTCGCCCCGCCGTGGGGATTCGTGGTTGAAGAGGATGCCGTTGACCGCGTACATGCCGTAGCTCTCGCGGTAGTTGCGCGTGAGGTGGAACGCGTACGCCTTGGCGCAGCCGTAGGGGCTGCGCGGGTAGAACGGGGTCTCCTCGCTCTGAAGCGGAGTAGAAACTTTTCCGAAGAGCTCGCTGCTGCTGGCCTGATAGAATTTGGCGGGCAGGCCGCTCGTGCGTAGTGCCTCGAGCAGCCGCGTGGTGCCCATCCCCGTCACGTCGCCCGTGTACTCGGGGGTGTCGAAGCTGATGCCCACGTGGCTTTGGGCCGCCAGATTGTAGATTTCGTCGGGCTCCACCATGCTGATGATGCGCATGAGGGAACTGCTGTCGCCCAGGTCGCCGTAGTGCAGGCTGATGGGCAGGTCCGGGCGGTTCACATCCGAGAACAAGTGGTCAATGCGCCCGCGGTTGAAGGTGGAAGAGCGGCGGACAAGGCCGTGCACTTCGTAGCCTTTGTCGAGCAAAAACTCCGCCAGGTACGATCCGTCCTGGCCGGTAATGCCGGTGATGAGAGCACGCTTGCGGGGCATAGATCAGAATGAAGGATGACGACCGCTCTCGCCCTGAGCTTGTCGAAGGGTGATGAGAGCACGCTTGCGGGGCATAGATCAGAATGAAGGATGACGACCGCTC
>CAZAUW010000065.1:0-4073 GCA_964488295.1 uncultured Candidatus Peribacteria bacterium | reverse complement strand
TCGCCCTGAGCTTGTCGAAGGGTGATGAGGGCGCGCTTTCGAGCCATCGGAGCGAGAGTATACCGAGGAAGACCGGACGCGTATATGGTATGTGGTCTATCGTATGTTGGGATTTTGAGCCCGACATACCACATACGATATACCCCATACATATCCGTCCACTGTATACTCCCCTCATGCCTCACAAGATTTGCATTGTAGGACTGGGTTACGTCGGCTTGCCGCTCGCCCATGCGTTTGCCAAAAAGGGCTACGAGACGATGGGGTACGACATCTCGCAGCGCAGGATCGAGGAATTGCAGCAGGGACATGACCGGACACGCGAATTGACGGATGAACAATTGAACTCGGCGCGCATCCGCTTCTCGGCTGATCCTTCGATCCTGAGCGATGCGACGGTGATCATCCTGGCGATCCCGACCCCGGTGGACGAGAAGAACAATCCCGACTTGAGCCTCCTCAACAGCGCCACGCACACGGTGGGGAAACATCTGCAGAAAGGCGCGATTGTCGTGTACGAATCGACCGTCTATCCGGGTGTGACCGAAGACTTCTGCGGGCCGATTTTGGAAAAAGAATCGGGATTGAAATCCGGCAGAGACTTCAGGCTCGGATACTCGCCCGAGCGCATCAACCCGGGCGACAAGGAACATACGATCGACAAGATCTTGAAGATCGTGGCGGCGCAGGATGCCCAGACCCTGGAAACGCTCAGCGAACTCTACGGCTCGATCGTGAGCGCCGGCATCCACCGGGCGCCGAGCATCAAGGTGGCCGAGATGGCCAAGGCGATCGAGAACGCGCAGCGTGACTTAAACGTGGCGTTCGTGAACGAGATCGCGGTGCTCTGCGGCAAAATCGGGATCCCGACGAGTGACGTGTTCAAGGCGGCGGGCACCAAGTGGAATTTTTTGAAGTTCACGCCGGGGCTCGTCGGCGGCCACTGCATCGGGGTGGATCCCTACTACCTGGTGGAGAAAGACAGGCAACTGGGGATGCACACACACGTCATCACCGCCGGGCGCACGATCAACGACGGCATGAGCGCATACGTGGCGCGACGCGGCGTGGAAGCCACCGGTAAAGATCCCAAAGGACTGCACGTGCTGGTGCTCGGCATGACCTTCAAGGAGAACATCCCCGATACCCGCAACAGCAAGGCGTTCGATGTGGTGAAGGAGCTCGCCGCCATGGGCTGCGACGTGCGCGTGCATGATCCGCAAACGCAGGAGAAGGAACTCAAGCGCGCCAACGTGCCCCTGGGCTCGCTCACAGACGGGCTGTTTGACGTCATCTTCCTGCTTGTGGCCCACAAGGAGTACTGCGACCTGCCGCTCGCCGCATTCATCGACGCGATGAAGAAGGACGGAGTGATATTTGACCTCAAATCCATTCTGGATCAGAAAGAGATAGAGAAGGCGGGACGGGTGTACCGCGCCTTGTAGTTCAGGGTCATGCTCCGACGGAGCCTGTCCTGAGTGAGGAAGGACGTAGGATGACATGCTGCAATGGTTTATCTAGAATCCCCGCATGATTCCCATCACACTCAGCGACGCATCGCTCACCCGGGTGCTGTTCGCTGTCGTCTTGCTGTTGGCCACGGCGCACGCGGTGGGATACGTCTGCCAGCGGCTTGCGGGCATCCCCAAGGTGATCGGCGAAATCGCGGGCGGGCTCCTGTTGGGGCCCACGGTGCTCGGCGCTCTCTCCCCCGACGCCTATCGGTGGCTGTTTCAGGCATTCGCGTCCGAAGGCGAATTGATCGCGATGATCTCGTGGATCGGCCTCGTGCTCCTGATGTTCATCTCGGGTTTCGAAATTCAAAAATCCATCGACAAGCACGACCGCCGATTAATCGCGGCGATGCTCGCGGGATCCACCGCCTTGCCGTTCCTGGTCGGCTGGTTCCTGCCGCGCTTCTACGATTTCTCGGCGTTCCTTGGGCCGCGCAGCAACATGCTCTCCTTCACGCTCATCATCGCAAGCGCCGTCGCCGTCACCTCCATCCCCGTCATCTCCAAAATCTTCCTCGATCTCGACATCGTCCGCACGCGCTTCGCCAAGATCGTCCTGGCCACCGCCACCATCGAGGATATGATCCTGTGGATCGCCCTAGCGCTCGCCACCGCCGTCGCGAGCCGGCAGGAGCTCTCGGTCTCCACTGTGGCATCCAAAGTGCTCCTCACGCTCGGCTTCTTCGCCGTGGCGCTGCTCCTGATGCCACGCCTCTTCGAGTGGGCGCACCGCTCGCGCCTCAACGTACTGGTCAAGTCGTCGGCCACGGGGTACGTGCTTCTCCTCTGCTTCGCCTTCGCCGCCATCGCGAGCATCCTCAACGTGAACATCATCTTCGGCGCGTTCCTGGCGGGGATCGTGGTGGGCATGACTCGCGACACGAACATCGCCGCCACCCAGGTCTCCATCAAGGAGATGAGCTTGGGCTTCTTCACGCCGTTCTACTTTGCCGTGGTGGGTCTCAAGCTCGATCTGATCCACCATTTCGATCTCCCCTTCTTCGCCGATTTCCTCGTCGTGGCCGTCGTCATCAAAACCCTCGGCACGCTGTTCCCCGCCCGCGTGGCGGGCTTGCCCTGGCTCACGAGCCTCAATTTCGGCATCGCCATGAACGCCCGCAGCGGCCCCGGCATCGTGCTCGCCACCGTCGCCTTTGACCTCGGCCTCATCAACGACACCCTCTTCTCCGTCCTCGTCCTCTTGGCCATCGTCACCTCCCTCATGGCGGGGTACTGGCTGCGGTTTGTCTTGGGACGGGGATGGAAACTGATGGAAGCATGAGTGTGGGAGAAGGAACATGGTGTCAAAAACAAGACATACGTAAACGGCTTCCATGTGCGAAAATAATGAGTCAAAAGGCACCAACTCCATTGCAATCAGTCGAAATTTCTTTACAATGCCAGCAATGAAAATCGTCTATACCTACGGTGTTTTTGATCTGTTCCATAGCGGCCATGTGCAGCTACTAAAGGAGGCCAAGGCCCTTGGCGATAAGCTGGTTGTGGGGGTCTATACCGACGAAGTGGCCGAGAGCTTCAAGCGACGTCCTCTCATCCCCCTCGAGCACCGCAAGGCAGTAGTGGAGGCGATTGCATTCGTGGATGAGGTAGTCATCCAGGATGAATATCACCCCGACAAGAACATTCTCCTCCTCAAGCCGCACATTCTGGCCAAAGGGCCGGGTGCGGGCTGGACAGATCCGGATGAGAAAATGGCCGGAGCGGATCTGATTGAATCCATCGGGGGTATCGCTGTCAAGCTCCCGTACCACCACGGCATTTCCACGAGCGACATCATCGAGAGGCTGCGGATTCCCTCCTTCCATTCACGATGATCATCATCTCCAACCACATCCTGTCGCAAAATCACCTGCCCGTGCCCGACCACGTGGTGGTGCGGGTGAACGTGGCGTGGGTGAAAACAAAAGAGGAACTGGAACAGATACTGCAGGAGATCACGCACGATATTTACCTGGATTATCCCCAAGGCCGCAGCAAGCCGCCGCGGCCCACCTTGTCACTCGATGAGGTGATCGGATTCGCGCATCGTTTCCCGCACGTGCGATACTTCGCCGTCTCCAACGTGGAGAACCCCGACGACATTCACTCGATCAAAACCCGGCTGCCCGCGCACATCTCGGTGGTGCCCAAGATCGAGACGCGCGAGGGCATCGAGAAATTGGAGCAGATCATCACGAAGATCGACGCCGAGTACATCATGCTCGATAAAGAAGACCTGTACGTGGATGTGGAGAGGGATTCCAAGCTCTTCGAAGACCTCATCGAACTCGCCCGCGAAAAAACCATCCGCGCCGGGGCGGAAGTGCTGGAGCTCCAGGGCGTGATCTTCAGCGTGAACAAGAAGTATGCCGATAAAAAAAAGAAAAAGGCAGAGATGATCCGAAAAGTGAAAGACAAGGCGGTGCGGAAATAAAACCCTGGACGTCATCCTTCGACTCCGCGCAGGATGACATAGTCCGCCGATGGGAAAGGTACGAAATTTCCACTACCATACTGCCATGAACTCTTTCCGCCTCTCCCTCCACGACCTGCCGCGGA
>CAZAUW010000064.1:0-6034 GCA_964488295.1 uncultured Candidatus Peribacteria bacterium | reverse complement strand
TAATATTTTGCAAGATTAAGCGTGTAAAACTGCTTTGCAAAAATGACGGCATAGGTAATCTCGCCAAATAAGGTAAGCATGATTAGCGCTTTCTTCAGCCGGAACACTTGCCATAGCTCCTGGAACAGCGACATATTGAACGCAAACAAACGAATCATGACAAGTAAAAAGAAGAAACCAAGGAAGAACAATAATGGCTGAAAGAACCGGGCATTGAGATCCTGTAGAAGCTTTGGTTTGGTATCAATGGCCAAGACGGCCATTGTTTTTCCAGCGGCATCCTTGATCGGCGCATAGCCTGAAATGTACGTCCCCCACGAATCCGTGTAGAAATCCTCATTGGAGGTGGGACCCTTGAAAGCTTCCCAAGCCGCAGCCGGCGGCGTCGGATAGACCTGCCCCGGCCACTGCAATTTGTCGGCACCGTCGGGCTCGATTTTGCCGTCACCGTCGGTGTCTACATCGTTGGTGGGATCATTATCCGTATTCGCAAAGGGATTGAGGGAATGGGAATCGGAGACGAAATCGAGTTCATTGGGGTTGGTGGGCGACTGGTGGAAGATGTAGGCATAGACAACATCCTTGTTGCCCGTGCGGATTTCCCTGAGGAGATTCACGACTTTCGCCCACTGGGGCTTTTTGTAGTCATCCATCACCTGCAGCTGGTTGAGGTCATTCACGTCAAACTGGAGCGCGCCAGTGGTGGCGATGGACATCACCTCCTCACGCAAACGCTGGAGATTGAGGGAGCTGGTGTATCGGTAGAGCCCGAAGGTGAGCCCGGCGGAGACAAGGGCAAAAATTACAAAAGTAAGAATGCTATGGCGGCTGATGAAGAATTCGCGCAGTTGCGAGAGCGTGCGTGTACGCAGCGATACGGGGGAATGAACGAGTGCTCGCATGAACCGGGCAATCTCGCCGAACACCGCACGATGGAAGAGGGAAAGCCGAAGCAGGAGCAGGATCACGAACACGCCGATCGCAAGCGCGACTGAGTTGAAGAGCGGTACTCCTGTATTCGCAGAATGAACCCCGATTGCCGCAAGAACCGACATAGCAGCGAATGCTCCCAACAGCATGAGACTTCCCCAACCCGTCAGGAAGGCCTTGCATGCCTCCATTGGTGGCATTGATCGCATCAACACATCACTCGCTGGAATCGGAAGAGCACTGTGCGCAGGATCACTTTTGTTCCCCTCGCGCGTAAACTTCCACACTTGCTCGAAGAATCCCCTCTCCATGGCCGCCAGTTCGGGATAACGGATCAGACAGGCGCGCTTCTCGACGAAATTGAAGCAAGCAATGGTGTCGCCACAGATTATTTTTTCGAATGTAAAAGGATATTGTTCCTCAGACACCAGAAATGTTTGGCGGTATTCGAAGGCATCGCGCGACTGATAACGGCGGCCCAGGGGCGTATTGTGCGCGATGATACGCGAAAAAATACCACGACGCCGGCGCTCGCGGAACCAGTCCACACGGAACTCGCGCAGCGGGTCATCATCGGCTGACCAAAGGACGGGGACGTACTGGAGCAATTCGCGGCCGCAATCGAGCAGCTTCATATACGCCTGCTCAAGGCCCTTCTGAGGCTCAAAGTACTGGATCTCGGGGCGCTTCTTATCGAACCGTAGCGAGGCTATGAACGACTCAAAATTCTGATGCTTACGCAGGAGCAAGTCGCGCTTCTGCTTCACATCATGGCTTGTCCACTTCAAGACAGTATCGAGCGACACAAGTGTATATTTGAACCCTTCATTCACCCATTCTTTACGGATGATATTTTTCTGGATGAGCTTCTTGATGGATTGGTCGAGCACACCGGTGCTCTTGCCCGTCCTGCCCGCGAGTTCGCGCAAACTCAGCGCCTCATGTTCCATCAGCCGCCTGAGCACGAGGATTTCCGTGGAGGAAAATCCTGCCTCAAGAAGATAGGCTTCAATGCTTGCGGGGAGAGCATTCACGCAAACTTGCACTCTATAGTCTTTGTGTCGAAAGTAAAGATCGGTCAATGATTTCATGGGAGCGGCTGCTTTCTGGGCGCAAGAAGAATACAGGGAAGAAAAAACAGCAGCCAATCATTTCGGCTTCCATCAAACAAAAAACAAGTTCCATGACCCCATGGAATGCCCGGTTACACTGCCAGATGATTGGTCAGCGCCAACGGCATTCTCAAACTCCTAATATGGCCACAACACTCAAAATCTGCTATACTACGAGGAAATGGACACAAACCTCGCAAATCCCCTCTTCACCAAGGCATTCCAGGCCGGCGCATCGGACGTGCATATCGCCTCGGGTTCGCCCATCCTCTTCCGCATCGATGGAATGCTCGTGGCGCAGACACAAGAGGCCGTAACCCCCATCCAGGCCGAGCATCTGGTGCACGCGTGCCTGGAGGATGCCGCCTTCGAGCGGTTCAAGAAGGAGAAGGAGCTGGACGCGTCGTACGAGCTGCGCGGAGGCATCAGGCTGCGCATCAATTGCCACTTCCAGCGGGGCACAATGAGTTTGGCCGCCCGCATCATCCCGGCGGAGATCCCGTCGCTGGAATCGCTCGGCCTGACCGAGCTGGCCGACAAGTTCCGCGTCATCCGCCAGGGGCTCATCCTCTTCACCGGCCCCACGGGTACGGGCAAGTCCACCTCCCTCGCGTCGCTCATCCAAGCCATCAACACCGAACGTGCGGCGAACATCATCACGCTGGAGGATCCCATCGAGTTCGTCTTCCCCCCCGTCAAGTCGCTCATGCGCCAGCGCGAGTACGGCTTCGATTTCCTCTCGTTCCCCGAGGGCCTCAAGCACGTGCTGCGCCAGGATCCCGATATCGTCATGGTGGGCGAGATGCGCGATCCCGAGACGATCGCCGCGGCCCTCACGCTCGCCGAAACCGGGCACTTGATCTTCGCCACCCTCCACACGCCCAATACCGTCCAGACGGTGGACCGCATCATCGACGTCTTCTCGCCCCACCAGCAGGGGCAGATCCGCTCGCAGCTCTCGATGTCGCTCCAGGCAATCGTGGCGCAGCGCCTGGTGCCGAGGAAGGACGGCGGCCGCATCGCGCTACGCGAGGTGCTCTTCAATATCCCCGCGGTGGCCAACATCATCCGCGAGAGCCGCGCCCAGGAGCTCACGTCGGTATTGCAGACAAACGAGGCGGTGGGCATGTACACGTTCGAAAAATGCGCCAAGCGGTTCCTCAGGGAAGGCAAGATCACTAAGGAAGTCTTTGAGGCGGTCACGGCGGTCCTTTGAACACGGGCTATTGAATAGTGTGCACATGGGTGAGGTAAATTCTGAAGATACAAGAGAGCAAGATACAAACGACGGGCACTTCACACTCAATCATTCATTGTTTCTTGAACTAGTCTCATAAATGTCGAGCGTTGTCATGGTGAGCCCTGTCGAACCATGACGCTCTGGAAATATTGCCACGGAACCGCATGTCGCACTTCGACAGTGCTCAGTGTGACATGCTCTGTTTGGTTTATGAGACTGGTTCTTGTTTCTTCATTACAGGATTCTTCCCCTGCTTCGCGCTTTGAGCCACCCGTAGACCTCTTCGGGCTCGAAGAACACGATGTAGGCGGGAATCAACACGAGGAACCACCAGATGCCGAGGAAGAGGGCGATAGCAATGTGGAAGAGCGCGCCGCCGGCGAAGAACCACCAGCGCGATCGGCGCCACCAGACGCCGAATGGCATCAGAATCTCGAATCCTTTGACGGTATTGACCATCCAATCGTACATCCACATCGGCAGGCGCAGGCGCGCCACCGCATACGCCAGAGGCGTGGCCCACCTGCCTGTCAAACTCTGCTGCAGCACCCCTCCGCCCTGCCAGGCATCCAAGGTGAGCTTCTCCCACCCAACACCTAAGTACGTGGCGGCGATTTGGAGCGAGAGCAGGCGCTGGGGCAGGATGGAAATCGGCTCCCATGCCCACAGTGACTTTCGTTTGCAGAGCATCGCAAGCGAGAATGCCCGGTCGCAGCCGCTGGGAATAAGCACGAGCAGGATGAAGAGGAAGAGGCGGTCGTAGGAGGTGCCGAAGATGTAGAGTGACATCGTCCAGTAGTAGGCATAGAGGAGGAAAGAAATTGTGCCGCTCACGCGCGTGGCAAGCCCGAGCGTGAAGCACAGGAGCGCCAAAAGGAACGAGAGGACGAGTACGTAGGCAACCCAAGGCGGCGGGGGCGTGAAGATGAGTGTGGCGTACGTCGTCGGCGCGAATTCAGGCAGGAGGAGGCCTTGCGCGGAATATCGGAGAGCGACACTGGGCAACTGCAATCCCCAGTAAAGGAGCAGGAATGCGCCGAATGCGATCCGGAAGACTGCCAGTGCATGGGGCGGGCAGCGTCGCAGGAACCAGCGGTCGAACAGGGTTGCGGTGCTCATAGTGCGAGGGTGACAAATTCCTTCTGCGTGTAGGGCGCATGGTGCAACGCCTCAAACCCATCGGGCGACCGGGGCCAGGTATCGATTGTGAGACGCAGGGCATGGTAGGCGCGGCCGCCGGCGCGTTCGCGGTCGAGGATCTCGAGCGTCAGCTCGGTGTATTTCTCTCGCTCCGTTTGCTCCCCGAGCGGCTCGTAGACCCGCAGGAACTTGCGCGCATTGCGCTCGCCAAAACCGTAGGGCATGTATGAGTCCAGGTTGATGGCCTGCCAATGGCCCGGGCTTGCCTCGCCCTCGGCCATCAGGTCGGCATTCACGTCGGTATCGCCCTGGTAGGGCGCCATCATCCCGTAGCTCCAGTGGATCCACGCGTAGGGCACGAACGTGACATGGAAGAGCGTGAAGACGAACGCGGCAGCGGTGAGGAAAAGGTAGGCGACAACAAGCAGGCGCTGCAGGAGTGTTTTGAGCACGAGGGTAGTATAATTGAATGGTTGGATGGCGAAATGGCTGAATGGTTCGCAAGCGGTACTGCGGATGCATGCGATAACCTGTCCATGTGCCTGCGCCCATTCAACCATTCAACCATTTCACCATTTGTTCCGTGAACCGTGCACAGGCACAACAACGCATTAAAAAGCTCCGCGACGAAATCCGCCGCCTCAATACCGCGTACTTCACGGAGAACCGCAGCGATGTGCCGGAGGATGTGCGCGACGCGCTCAAGCAGGAGCTGATCGCGCTGGAGAAGGAGTTCCCGCAGCTCATCACGCCCGACTCCCCCACACAGCGCGTCGGCGCGCCGCTCGACGGGCGGCTGCCGAAAGTGCGCCACCTGACGCCCAAAGAGTCGCTCAACGACGCGTTTTCGTTTGAGGAAATCGAGGAGTGGCAGGACCAGATGCGGCGGTCGCTCGGGGCGATGGAAAAGACCTTCGACGTGCTGGCCGAACAGAAGATCGACGGATTGAACATTTCCCTCATCTACCAGCGGGCGGAGGACGGATCGTACCGGTACGCGCGGGCGGTCACGCGCGGCAACGGCATCGAAGGCGAGGACGTGACGCATACCGTGCGGACGATTGAGAGCATCCCGCTCCGTCTCGAGATACATCGGAAAAAGACGGAGCTTCCGCGCTTTCTGGAAATATCGGGCGAGGTGTACATCACAAAAGCCGCCCTGGAGAAGGTCAATAGGGATTTGCCGGAGGACGATCGTTTCGCCAACCCCCGCAACGCCGCCGCGGGCTCGGTGCGGCAATTGGACCCCAAGGTGGCCGCGGCGCGCGACCTCAGGATCTTCTGCTACGCGCTCAATGCCGACGCCGCAGATGCGCTGGGGCTCAGGACCCAGCAGGAACTGATGGAGTGGTTGCGCGACACCGGCATTCCCGTCTGCCGCGATTTCACGCTGTGCGAAAGCCTCAAGCAGATACAGGCGGTGTACGAAAAAGTGGCCAGGGAAAGGGCCAAACTTCCCTACGACATCGACGGCATCGTGCTGAAAGTGAATGACCGGCACACCCAAAGGGATTTGGGATCGACGGCCAAAGCGCCGCGCTGGGCACGCGCGTACAAGTTCCCAGCCGAACAGAAGACCGCGCAAGTGCTCGATATCGTCTTGCAGGTGGGA
>CAZAUW010000063.1:5140-6153 GCA_964488295.1 uncultured Candidatus Peribacteria bacterium | reverse complement strand
AAAACCTCCCGGCCCCTCGTACTGGCGGAGGCCCCGGGGGGCCTGGAAGGGGCGGTGGGGGCCGGGCGCTCCGAGGGGCTGGCCGGGTACGTGGAAACGGCGCGGATAACGGGCCTGACCGTGGAACGGGTCACCACCGCTCCCGCCGCCATCGCATCGTTCACCCACGCGCGCAAGGAGGTCAAAACATTCCTGCTCCTCGCGCTCCCCTCCGCCAATGGCAAACGGTGCACCGTGGCGCTCTTCTACAAAGGCTGGCCTGTGGACGAAGTGGTGATCCCCCCTCCTGCTTCGGATGCAGATATTGCCACTGCGACAGTGCAATTCGTCCAGGAGTATGGCGCCAGGCAATGGCCCGTGGAGCGGATTGTGATCCTCGGAACGACGGCAGCGGAGGAAACGATGCGCAAGCTCCTCACCTCCTCCATGAAGCCCTCCCCGCCCTTCGAGCGGGCGCTGCCCTGGCTCAAAGACCGCAATGAGGAATGGGGCGGGTTGCAAACGGCTTGTCTGGCTGATCCCAAGGCTCTCCGTCTGACCTTCGTGGAACAAAAAAACTCGGACAAAAAGAGGCTCTACCTGTACTTGGGCATCTTGGGGGCGTTCATCCTGGGAGCGGCAATCTACATCCTCTTCCTGCGCTAACCGCCAAAGGTCATCGAAGGCTTTTTGGTCATTGTCAGACTCGCCTTCCCCTGATACCGTTTTGCGGCTCTTGCAGTGAGGAGCTGTCCCGTGCCGATGAGCCCACTCCCCTCTCCAGACGCGTCTTTCACAACCTTGGATCCGTAGCTTCCGCCTTCGCCCTCCATGAACTAGAATCTGAACCCATGGAAGGCGTGCTTCAAACTTTGAAGGCTACGGCGGACAGACGATGCCATTGCCTCCATTCCACAGTTTGTCTTCCCCATCCTGGATCCGTAGCTCAGCTGGCCAGAACGCTTTCCTTTCACGGAATGATTCCGCGGTTCCAGTTCCCTTCGATACCCCCACAATCTTTAAACTCCCCCAAA
>CAZAUW010000063.1:0-5130 GCA_964488295.1 uncultured Candidatus Peribacteria bacterium | reverse complement strand
GGTGCTGGCGGCTGTTCGCGTCTAGAGCCGGGCGCTGACGGCCGCGGGGATCGCCAACCTGGCCGCCGGGCAGGACGTGAGGTGAGGTGTTGTCGCCACCCTAGTCTCCTGATAGGCTCTCCGGGCGATATTGTGGGCCCGTAGCTCAGCTGGTTAGAGCGCTTCCCTGTCACGGAAGAGGTCGCGGGTTCGAGTCCCGTCGGATCCGCCAGAATTCTTAAACTTCCACAAACCTTCTCGAAGTCAGAAACTTCCTCCGAGACTCCAAACGAAGCGGAGCCCAGTGGGGTCGGATTCGCCATGTACCAGTCGCCCTGCGGGCTCCGGTACATGGCTGTCCATTCGTGCACTTCAGAAAAGGCAAGCTGCACAAAAAAGATGTAACCGAAGACATTGGGCATGTACGATGAATCGCGGTGCTTCCATTGGTAGCATGATGCCGGGCATCGAATCTGTTCGACCGAAGGCCAGGAAACGCTCCCTCGATGGGTTGATACGGACCTGCGCTCTGCTAGCGGTATTGGGAATGCCTACGACAGTCACCGGTCAGGAAGCCGCAGGACATAGCCTGAAAACCACACAGGTGATGACGAGAAAAGCAACCCTGCGGATTCTCAAACCGGCGGGAGGATGGGATATGGCGGAATCCGACAACTTCCTCATCCACCACCGTCTGAGGCCAACCGCGCTGGAAGAGGTGGTCCGCAGCATTGAGAATTTGCGCGAAGACTATCTGCGCAAGTGGATCGGTGTTGTCGACGAGGCATGGAAACCAAAATGTGACGTGTTTTTATACTCAACGGAAGCCGACTACCGCAGGCAGACAGGCCAGACCGACGATGGCGTCCATGGGCATTCCAATCTGGTGGCGGACGGGGGGAGAGTGATGGAGCGGAAAATATATCAGCATATGGACTACCCGCGTGCAGAGGAAGTCCGCCGGCACGAACTGAGCCACGTGACACTCGATGGGCTTTTTTCTCTTCGGGAGGCCCGAAAATGGGCTCTGGAAGGAATAGCGAAAAACAACGAGCCTGCAAGCCAGATACAGGAGTATTGGGAGTATATCTATGCCTTGCAAGGACAGCAGGGCTTCTACCATGTGAAGGATCTCTTCGCGCTGAGGACATACCCTCCGAGTCGCTCAGCGAAGACGCCCGCGGAGGCAAGAGCACAGCACAAAAAAGAGATGTCGGCGTTCTACCTCCAGAGTGGAACGCTCGTCAATTTGCTCATCAGGAAGCGCGATCCCCAACCTTCATGGCCTTCGTGCGCGATGGGGAGAACATCGGTTACGAGAAGTCACTCCAGAAGCACTACGAGTATGCGACATTCGAGGATCTTGAATGGGATTGGTTCCAAGAAATTGCGATAAAGGGCGAATCGCGAAAGTGATGACCCCATCCTGGAGGCCTCCATGCATAGCCGCCAAAAGATGCGTGGTGTCCAGGCATTTTTCTCCATGGAGGCCTCCATGGAGAGTACGGTGGAGGTCATGGAGTACGCTTTTCTGACGATCGCCGATGCGGCGGACAAAACCGGACGGTCACCGAGCACCATTCGCCGGCTCATCCGGGCAATTACCGATGTCCACAACCACGTGGACCGCGAGGGGATTGAGCCAGCACAGAAAACGGTGGATGCATCGAGGAAAAAAGGTGAGAATTTTACCTGGAAAATCCGTGAGGACGTGCTCGTGAGGAATTTGGAATCAGCCCAGAATGAGGAGAAAAAAATTGCCCACTCATCCAAGGTTCACCGTGCAGACGACGTCATCGAAATCCTGCGCAAAGAACTCGACCTGAAAAACCAGCACATTGCAAAACAATGGGAGGTGATCCAGTCGCTCAATGACCGTCTGCGCGAGGGGAACATACTGATGGGTTCCCTGCAGCAACGCCTCGCGCTGCCCGCCGCCGATGTGCCCTCCACAAGCCCTTCACCGAAGGCCTTCACGGAGGCCGCCAAGAAGATCTCCAAGAAGGCTAAAATAGAGGCCCTGCGCAAGGCATCCATGAAGGCCTCCAGAAGGGGATTGCTCAGTTGGATCTTTCGCTGAAACCTGTCTGCATGAGGACTCGGAGATCCGTGCAACCGGCATCACGGCCATGCGTCTGTCATGAACCTGCCAATGCACTTGCCAAGAAAATACTGAGGCAGGCAATCAGCAGCCAGACGCAGAGTGCCAGCCGCACACGCGGATCTTTGAGGAATGTGATGCTAAATTTGGCTTTGGATATGGCATTGATCATTAATGAATATTATAACATAAATATATATAAATGGAAGTGTCACTTTCCTTGCACAAAAGCTAATCAATGAAGGATTCATCCCCACACCACATACGTCTGAATCCCTGAGATGTAGCTCTCCCGTGTCTGATCAGTTGGATCATCACCGGTTGCTGCCACAAGCGGGGTTCAAGAAGTCATACGGCTTCACATGATAAACTCTCTTATTGTTCCTTGTGGCAATTTCACCCTTCGACGAAGCGCGGCCGCTTGCCGTACGGCCCTGACGGACCTCAGGCCCGCAATGGGCGGCCGCGTCGGAGAAGGGTGCCCCAAGCGAGCGAAGCGAGGGGCAATCCACGTCCGGCTGGCTCAGGGTCAAGCGCGGGGGCAGAGCCCCCGCGCTTGACCTCTATCGACGAAGCGAGGCCGATATCGCAGTCGTGACACAAGACCTGATCAATAACCTTTTCATTGCAAAGGCGTATCAGAAAGTATGACTGCTACTCCAGGTAGAGCAGCGGGTTTTTCTTCACCCCGTCAACGCGGACCTCGAAGTGGGTATGAATGCCGGTGGGGCCGTGGACTTGCCCTGTATTGCCCATGTATGCGATTTCCTGGCCGCGCTTCACATGATCTCCCACATTCACATAGAGCTCTTTGTTGTGGCCGTAGAGGGTCACCATGCCGTTGCCGTGGTCAATCTCGATGACATTACCGTAGCCGCCATTCCAGCCATCGTGCCCATTGGGATCGCCTCCATGGCGCCCATCGGCGCGGATGACGATGCCGTCCTCAGCCGCGAAAATCGGTCCGCCTCCTTTGGTTTGGATATCCACGGCGTAGTGGCCGGGATGGTAGTACTGGGTGAACTGGCAGTTCTCGCAGGGCATTTGGAGCGGGCTGGCTGAGAGTGCGGCGCTGGCCAGCGGGCCGCGGGGACGGCTCCGCGCCCCCGGGGTTTGCGGCAAATTGAGCTGCAACTTGATGTCTTTGGTGTTCAGTTGGCTCGTGAAATGCAGCGGGCCCTGATCTTCGCTGTCACTCTGGGCAATCACCGCTACTGCCGCCGCGTTGGCCGTGAGGGGTTTGGCACCGGGAATGATGAGCTGCTGACCGGCCACGATGAAGCCTCCCTGGATTTTGTTCTGCCGAGCGATCGCATCCGACGATATGCCGTACAGCTCCGCAATGCGCTCGAGCGTCTGGCCGCGCCGCACCGCATGCATGATCCCATCGACCGGCAGAATGACCAATTCCTGGCCGGGCTGGAGCGACACGCCCGGTTGCAACCCGTTGGCCCAGCGCACCGTCTCGGGCTTAATGTGATACCTGGCCGCGATGCCCTCGATGCTCTCGCCGGCTTTGACCGTATAGACGAGGCCCTGCCCGTAGGCCAGGCGGGAGCCCTGGGTGCCCAGCGATGAGGATTTCATGAGGAAGCCGTCCTCGACGAACAAAAACTGCTGGTTCTGCGGCGGTATTTCGTCGGAGGAGAGCGCGGAAGCCGGCACGTAGGGCGGGAGCAGTGAACCGACGAAGAGCGTGCCGAGAGCCAGAATACGCACACGCAGAGAGAGCCAGCGGAGAAGCGGAGTGCGCATGGGGCTTCACGAGAGGGGAGTGTCGAGGAGCCGCAAGATGACGCGGAGGTCGCGGTAGCGGTCGTGGGAACCGAGCAATACCACGACGTATTCTTTCTCGCCTTCCCGCACGACCATATCGGCGCACTGGCGGGCTTCGTCGGTGGTGCCCGTTTTGCCCGCCACGACCGATGCGGGATCATGCAGGATCTTGAGTGTGTGGGTGAGGGTGATGGAACGGCCTTCCTGGCTTCGGATGGCCATCTGCTTGGTAGACATGCGCTGGCGGATCTCGGGGTCGCGCAGCACGAAGGAGGTGAGCCATGCCAACTCCGCAGGGGTGGAGATCTGGCGGGGGTCGTCAAAGCCGATGGGGTTGGCAAAAGACGTCTGCGTGAGGCCCAGTTGGCGCGCGCGGGCGTTCATGTCGCTAACGAATGCCGCGGAAGATCCGCTGTGGTAGCGCGCGAGCGTGACGGCGGCATCGTTGGCCGAATCAATGAGGAGCGCCGAGAGCAAATCGCCCACGGTGAAATGCTCGCCTCCCCGCAGCGACGCCACACTGCCGTCGACAGACCGGATATCGCCGGGCACCTGCACCATTTCGTCCATGGAATGGTGTTCGGTGATGATGAGCGCCGTCATGAGTTTGGCCAGGCTGCCGATTTCGCGCGGCTGTGCCGCATTCTGACTGTAGAGTTGCTGCCCGCTCTGCAAGTCGTAGACCAGCATGCCGGAAGCCGAAAGACGTCCGGCCAGGCCGGACTCCTGAAACAGGTTCGCCTGCAGGGACGAAGGGGAGGCAACGGAAATCTGCTCGAGGGCCGCCTGATCCGCATGCGGCGCATTCAGCACGGGAAGCATGCCCATCAGCAGCAGCGATAGGACGGAGCTATGCATTGCCATGAGTGTAGTGTTGTTGGGTCTTGGAGGAAAGAGCTTGAGGGAGTTCCTTCGAACAAAAGATGCGGTAAGTCAAGGTGCCGGGTCTTCCCTACCGGTACACCACCCTCCCCGCCGACCGCAGATCGACATACTGCCGGGCGGCCGACGGGCCGGCTGTCTGCAGGAAAATAGTAAATCTCTTTCTGGTTCTCCTTCATCCTGGAGGCGTACTCCCTTAAGGAAGTCATCTGCCCCGCCTGCTGAATCGAGCTTTCAAACCGCAGCAAGTCGATGAGCTTTTCACGATTGTCAAAATCGCTGTTGACGCCCATCTTGAACAAAGGACCGAAGGTCTTATAAAACAGCAGGTATTTTTCCGTCTCCTTGTTGGCCATTTTTTGCAGCCATTGGATGATCTTGGATGTCAGCAC
>CAZAUW010000062.1:5278-6177 GCA_964488295.1 uncultured Candidatus Peribacteria bacterium | reverse complement strand
TACCTCGCCTCCCAGATTCTTCTCGGGTTTTTTGGCTGCGCTGCAGCGCTTGCCCATCGCCGTGCCCGAGAGGAACTGCTCGATGTCGCCGCGCTTGTCATCGGTCGTGAAGGGCGGCCGCCCCGGCAAGAGGAGCATGTGGCCGATCTCGCCCGCGAAGCCGTCGGCGCCGTGGAAAATTTTTCCATCGATCACGATGCCGCCGCCCACTCCGGTTCCAAGCGTGACGCCCACGACGACTTTCTTGCCTCTGCCCGCCCCCATCGTCGCTTCCGCAAGAGTAAAACATCGCGCGTCGTTCTCCACGAACACCGGCATCGACAGTTCGTGTTCCAAATAGGCTTTGAGGGCGAAGCCTTCGCCGCCGGCGATATTGGGAGTGGAGACCACGGTTCCTTCAGGGTGCCGCAGCAGCCCCGGGATGCCGATGCCCACCGCCCGCGTGGAGGCGCCTGCGAGCGCGCGCGCATGCGAGACGACATCCTGCATCGCGCGTTCCAGTCCCTCCCGCGCGGGCGTGGCAAACTCCACGGCTTCCTCCTCATGCCATGTGTCCTCACGATAGCGCCTCAATGCGCTCTTGGTGCCGCCCACGTCAATCCCGATGACTGTTGCGTCCGTTACCATGGGTTTCATACTACCATGCGTCCATGTGGCTTTTAGGAGTGTTTTCATTGCGCCGGTGGAAGTTTCTGGTATGAAGGAGAGACCAGTTCCCATTTCTGCTCCGCATGAGCCGCCCCTCCGCCAAAATCGAGCAGGAATTTGAAAATGCATACAATGACTATGCCGATGCCATTTTCCGGCACTGTTACTTCCGCGTGTTCGACCGCGAGCGGGGCAAGGATCTGATGCAGGAGACGTTCATGCGCACGTGGACGTTTCTATGCGACGGCAAA
>CAZAUW010000062.1:2852-5268 GCA_964488295.1 uncultured Candidatus Peribacteria bacterium | reverse complement strand
GCGGGTAGGCAGGGAGCGGGGTCAATGGCTGATTGCAGCGGACTTGCTTGGGCAGTTGAAGGATTATATGCGAGGGGAAAAGAATCGACAATATGCGGGCGTTCCTCTACCGGGTGGCCAACAATCTGATCGTCGATGAGGTGCGTAAAAAGAAGGAACTGTCCCTCGACGGCTTGCAGGAGAAGGGCTGGGATCCCGGCTACGACCAGACAGACGATATGCAGAAGAAGATCGAGCAGCGCAGGATTTTCGAAACTCTGCTTCTGCTCGATGAGGATTACCGCGACGTGATCGTGATGCGGTACATTGACGGCCTGCCGCCCGCGGATATTGCGAGTGTGCTGGGTGAATCGCCCAATACAGTCTCCGTGCGTCTCCACCGGGGTATCAAGCAGCTGCGTTCCTACATGAATAAAGCTGAGGCAAAACATTCGTGACCGCGCAGATGAACCAAAGGAAGTCTTCCTCGAGCGACGTGCGCCGTTGTGTCTTGCTTCTTGTCTGTCCTGAGCTGAGGGGAGGGATGTCTTGAATCTTCCTCTCAAAAGTGATTTCTCCGTGTAAGCCCGAAAGAGCTACGACGTCTCCGTACGCATGACGCCGCTTACCGATTCTCCATTGGCGCTCGCGCAGGAGACCCGCCTGAGTCCCGAAGAATATGCACTGATCCTCGAAAGCCTGCGGCTCTTCATGACGTATCACCCCTCACCGCCGTCCGCTCTCTGTCATCCCTATCGAGCCGCAGACCGCGGTCAGCAGGCGACCGCAGTCATTCTCACCGGCGTCGCCTTCTCATACGACGAACGGTCGCAGAGACTTGGACTGGACTTTTTTGCCAATAATATTACTATGAAATAGAATAGTTTACTTGCAAGTCAAAGATCCGCACACGTCGGTCATGAATGGCATCCTTTTACGTCTCCTTCCAAGTATGTCAGAAAACTTTGATACGCTCTTCTCGCCGGCGCACAGCGAAGCGTTGACTCCCGGCGAGCGGGCGGAGGGTTGGCAGGGCATACGGGACTTCATGCAAGGTAATGCCCTCGACGACGCCGACATCGCTGCGTTTTTCGCTCCCGCAGAGTCCGTACGACTGTCTTGGGCGGAAAAGCGAGCAGTGATGGATGCGCTGTTGCCCCAGGAATTGCCCGTCGCGCGGTCGGTGAAAGATTTCACCGTTTCGCGCCTGCGGTCATTCTTTTCTTTGGGGTGGGCTGCCCCCGTCATCGCCGCTTTCCTTCTGCTTGTCGGCGGGGCCGGCTTGTCGTATGCCGATCAGGCGCTCCCTGGCGATTTGCTCTACCCGCTCAAGCGCGTGGATGAAGAGATCCGGCAGAGCCTGCACTTCAGCCAGGAGTCGAAGGCCGAAGGCGACGCACAGGCGATGGATACGCGTCTGGACGAGGCCCAGGCGATGCAAGTGCATCAATCGTTCACGCAGAGCGCCAGCGCTGTTCTCGATCAGGATTTCCGACGCGAACGCCATCAAGCCCTCTCCCGCATCCGCGAACTTCAGACCGAAGGCGACAGGGAGGCGGCCAACAAGCTGCGTGCGCGCCTCAACGCCTCGGCTGACCGCTACCAGCGTCTCTTCAAGGGTATGAGACTTGATGACACGGATTCTGTCGCATCCGGCGACGGATCGGATGGATTGCCGTCGGCCACCGTCAACGCGCAACAGGGCTCAGACTGAGCTCATTGGCTTAGCCATGGCGGTTTTCTTCTTCGCATTCATCGTCCGGAAGTCCTGCCTACTCTGCGGCCTCACACTCATGACGGTGTTTGATCTTTCATTCATTATGCGGAGAGCGCCGGTTGCGCTTCCTCCAGTATTGACGTGCACTCGGGGCAGCGGACCGCTTTGAGCGGGATGGGCGAGGTGCAGAACGGGCAGGGCTTGGTGTTCGCGGTCTTCTGGGGCTTGCTGCGCAGCCTGTTGATTTGCTTCACGAGGAGGAACACGATGAAGGCCGTGATGAGGAAGTTGATCACCGTGTTGAGGAACAGGCCGTAGTTGATGGTGGGGACGCCCGCCGCCTTGGCCTGCGCGATAGTCCTGTAACCGTGAAAGGAAAGATCGACGAAGAGGTTGGAAAAATCCACCCGTCCCAGCACAAGCCCGATGGGCGGGGTGATGATGTCGTTCACTAGCGAGTTCACCACCTGGTTGAAGCCCGCTCCTATCATGATGCCGCACCCTCGGAGGGCGTTCATCACCTCGGACGTGACCGGCGTTTCCCGGGATTGATCCGGATTGGTGGATGGTAGGGTGTTCGCGCCAGTTATTGCAAATAGGGGTTAGAACTACTCCCAGACGACGCCCGAGGCGGGAGTCCGGCAGCGCATTTGCCTGGTTTTCCGCACGGCCATTTGGACCGTACCAGTAAACCAACCAGCGTCCTTCGGACGAACTCAC
>CAZAUW010000062.1:622-2842 GCA_964488295.1 uncultured Candidatus Peribacteria bacterium | reverse complement strand
AAGCCCGTGCCGATCATGATGCCGATCGCCAAATCGAGCATGTTGCCTTTGATGGCGAATTCCCTGAATTCGCGCAGCAGCGCATTCTCCCGCGTCCTCTGCACCGCCCTTCCGGCCGACCGGACCCTTGCCATCATCCGTTCTTTCTTCTCGCGGAATTTTGACATGCGCTCATCATACGAGAGCGCGGCGATGGTGCAAAGTATGGAGGGCATTCGGCATCAAAAAACCGGAACGGCAAGCCGCCCCGGTTTTGCAGATGTATTTTTTCAGGCCATATTCTTCGATCCCAAACCGACGATCAGGCATGCCGCCGCGATGAGCAAGTGCAGGTAGTTGTCGGCGGTGTTGAGGGCCAGGAGATCCCAGATGAAGCCGACGCTCAGGAACCCGAGGATTGTGACGAGCCCGTACACGAGCCCGAACACGATCAGGTAGATCTTGGAGTACTGGTAGCCGTTGGCGGCCGCGAGCAGCGCCACGACGCCGCTGGCGAGGTGGACGAGGTTGTGGGCGGTGTTGACTTCAAAGATCGGCAGCGGCATGAGGAAACCCGCGATGCCGACAACCAGCAACACGACGCCCAGGATCCACGTGAGGGGTTTGACAAGAGAATCCATAAAAAGGGGGAAAGGGGAGATAAATTAGAGGGAGTATACCAGTGAATTCTGCCTGCATAGTCGAATCCCTTGTACAATCTCGCAATCGGTTCTCTGGTTGCAAATCTGTCCGAAAGTCTTACGATACATTTTATGGCGCTCTCGAAGACAACAAATGGCGCGAAAAAAAGCAGCGAGGCCCCCGTCTCGGGCGTCAGGACCCGCAACCTGTTCGACCCTTCATCCGCAGACCCTTACAAGCTGAGCCGAAGCAAGCTGGAACTGTTCCTGCGCTGCCCGCGGTGTTTCTACCTCGACCGACGGCTGGGGATTTCCATCCCCGACAGCCCGGCAATGAGCCTCAATATCGCGGTCGACGCGCTGCTCAAAAAAGAGTTTGACCTCCTGCGTGCCAGGGGCGAAGCGCATCCCATGATGGTGCAATTCGGCATCGATGCGGTCCCGCTCAAAAGCAGTCTGCTCGATGAATGGCGCGACAATTTTCGCGGCGTGCGGTACCTCGATCCGCAGACGAATTTCCTGTTCTTCGGCGCGCTCGACGACGCATGGGTCGATCCGTCCGGCACTATCCACGTGGTCGACTACAAGGCCACCAGCACATCGGGCGCCATCACGCTCGACGGGAAATGGAAGGACGGCTACAAGCGCCAGCTGGAGATGTACCAGTGGCTGCTGCGCCATAGCGGCTTCGACGTATCCGACACGGGGTACCTGGTCTTCGTGAACGCAGACCGCGGCCGCGAGACCTTCGACGGCAAGCTGGAATTCACGACGACGATCCTACCCTACGAGGGCAGCGATGAGTGGGTGCAGGATGCTTTGCTTGAAGCAAAGAATTGCCTGATGCGCGCCACCCCTCCCATAGCCGGTCCCGCGTGCGAGTGGTGTGCGTACCGTAGGGCCGCGAGCGCTATGGAATGACGCTCGCTTTGGAGAGGAGTACTCTTCGTCTCCCATGAAGATCCGTTATATCACTGATATCCACGGCGACCGGGACAATCTCGACCGCACCCTCTTGGAGATGAAGTGCGCGGTTCGCAAAGGAGGCAGGGATTTCGTTCACGTGACGAATGACGGCAGTAGAAAAGTAATATTCACAGGAGACGCGATTGACAGGGGCAACCGGAATTTGCCCACCCTCGACCGCTTGTGCGAGCTCCAGGCCGAATTCCGTGATCTCTTTGTGGCTCAATGCGGCAACCACGACATCGTGGCGCTGCATGCCCTTTCGCATCCCGAACAGCCGTATTATTTTTTCGATTGGGTGCCCTACGGCGGCATGCAGGTCCTCACGGAAGTGGCGCGTACATTTCGTCTTCCCCTTCAGAGGAGCGTCCATGAAATGCCCGTGTCCGCGCAGGGCCTCCTCCCAGGCGATAGGCGCAAATGGCAACGGAAATGGAAGAGGCTTGTGCACACGCACGACGCCGAGCATGTGGATTTCCCGGCGACTCTGGGCAAGGCCAGGGAACTGTTTTTTGGCGGCGACTATGGTGGTCTTTTCGGGGCCATGAAGCTCGTGCACCGCGAAGGCCCGATCCTCAGTGTCCACGCGTCGATGAACGCCCTGATCTTCGTCACGCCGACGCGCTACGCCGCG
>CAZAUW010000062.1:0-612 GCA_964488295.1 uncultured Candidatus Peribacteria bacterium | reverse complement strand
TATGCGGGAACGCGCCCCGCCCGCGCGTTCCGAATCAACTAATTTATGTCCAATATTCCAGCGGATCTGAAATATGCGAAATCTCATGAATGGGTTCGCATTACGGGAGATATTGCCACGGTCGGAATCACCGACCACGCCCAACACGAGCTTACGGATGTGGTGTTTGTCGAACTACCCCAACCAGGGCGAAAAATCAAAGCCGGTGAAGCCTGGGGGTTCGACTATTTCGCCGCGCACTACGACAAAGGAACGGCGCTCTGGCTTTTGCTTCGCTGGAGGCGGCGGGAAGGCGAGCCGCTCGTTGACGCCGAGACGGCAAGACTCATGAAAAATGAAGGTCTGCGCATTCTTGTCCATGGCCATGACGCGCAATCCACCGGAAAACAAACAGTGATTGACGATAATGGCATCCTGGTCGTCAACACCGACACCGCCTTGTGTAAAGCGCATGAAAAGCATAATCCACGATGCAACTGGGCATACACGGGACTCAACGAATCGAGCGGGGAATTCTTCGTGAAGAATCAAATCGAGGGACGGCGCCATATCGTGGATGTGTCCGGCAAATTACTTCGCCACGAACGCCGTCGCGCATAGCCACGCAAGGTC
>CAZAUW010000061.1:0-6229 GCA_964488295.1 uncultured Candidatus Peribacteria bacterium | reverse complement strand
CACACTCGAGGAAATCCTGCTCCAGAGCCCGGATTTCCTCAAATTCCATCCCACACAAGTGATGGAGACGGGCTACGATATCCTGTTCTTCTGGGTCGCCCGCATGATTTTGATGACGACCTACGTCACCGGTTCCATGCCGCAGCTGGAGCACGGCCAGGTGCCGTTCGAGACAGTCTACCTCCATGGCCTCATCCGCACACGCGACGGCCGCAAGATGAGCAAGAGCGACCCCGACACCATGATTGACCCACTCGATATGATCCAGAAATACGGCGCCGATGCGCTGCGGCTCAGCATGATCGTCGGCCAGAGCCCGGGCAACGATTCGCGCCTGTACGAAGAGAAGATCGCCGGGTACCGGAATTTCGTCAATAAGCTCTGGAACGCTGCGAGGTTTGTGCTGATGCAGTGTGAGGAGGCGAAGATTGATCCGCAATCGATCGAAAAGCTTCCCAGCGCTTCATCGCTCTCTTTGGCTGATCAGGCGTTGTTACACGCGTTGGAAGAATTAATTGAAGATGTGACGGATGGATTGTCCGACTATCGCCTGAGCGAAGTGGGGGAGCGGCTCTACAGCTTCGTGTGGGATTACTTCTGTGACTGGTATTTGGAGCTCAGCAAGTCTCCTTCGTCAGGAGCAGGAGCCAACCATGCGCTTCTTGTCCACGCGATGCGCAGAATCCTCAAGCTCCTCCATCCATACTGCCCGTTTGTGACCGAAGAACTCTGGTCATTCTTCAAGCCTCAAAAATCCGGCATGCTCATCGGCGAGGAGTGGCCGGCTTTGCACCCGGAGCGCAAGAATCAGGAAGCCTTCGATAACCTGCAGGTGGTGATCGATGTCATCACGGCGATCCGCAAGATGCGAGCGGAACAGAACGTAGAAGCGGGCAGGGAGGCTGACGTCGTCCTCGTCACGAAGAATTCCGCGAAGCTCTTGGAATCGCAATCGTCGCACATCGAACGGCTCGGTAAGGTGAAAAGCCTTACGATCAGGCAAAAAGCGCAGAAGCTAGAGAATGTGGTCAGTACTTTTCTCGACGGGGTGGAGGTTCATCTGTCGCTCGAAGGGTTGGTTGACAAGAAGAAAGAGAAAGCAAGTTTGGAGAAAGAGAAGGCTGATTTGGAGCGATATTTGACGGGCGCCAAGGCAAAGTTGGAGAACAAGGATTTCCTGGCGCGCGCTCCAAAGAATGTCGTAGATGCGGAGCGGGAGAAGGTGAAAAACGCGAAGGAGAAATTAACAAAAATCGAAGAAAGATTAACAAATCTTTCTTAAACATCTGTAGTTCTTTACTTGAAATAAGAAGGTTCTTTGTTGGTGAGATATACTTCTTTTGCACGATATGCATTGAAGACTTCCTCTGTATCAATTCGAAGATAGCGTTCACTGGTTTTCCATTGTATTGCCTGAAGATCAATACTCAAAGCATAACTTCGAGCGTATGTCTCATTTGATCTATCATGTATTTTTACTGGAAATCCATATTCTTTGATTCTTTGTAGCACGGTATTTGACCAATATTCCTTTTTATTACCTCCAGTACGAAATAACATTGCTAAAGCTTCGTCTATTTTTCCTGTAGCGGCGAGATTGAAAAGCATTGTATCAATATTCGTTGTTGGCGGTTTCTTTTCCCGCTTTCCATCAATAATCCTGATCGCGTCTTTTTCAATTCCCACATGCATGGATTGTGCAGAGTATAGTGCACCATTCTCAAACTCATTCCCATATTCTTTGTAATTTTTTTCGGGGCAAGGAGGAAAATTGAGATAAATGGCATCTGGCGCAATATTCAAATGTAAAACAGCGCTCCAAAGATCAACTGCGCGGAATTTTTTTCCTTGGTCTCGCAAGTCTTTCATCTGAGAATTCAATACATCAATTTCTTTCTGTAATTCAGAGATTTTTATCACGCTATTTTTCTCGTCATTCGCTCGCCTTTCATGTTCCGATCCATCAAGCAATTTTTTGATCGATAAAACCTGTTTGCCGAGCCTATTCACCGCTTCATTTAAATCTGGACTCTCAATTAAGCGATCGGCGCGCTTTTCGTCTTTTTGATGATCTTCGGTTTCATTTTTCTTTCGCTCCTGACTACGTTGTGCAGCAGCCGAAAAATCACTGCTAGGAAGAATTACTTCTTCAGATGCTCCTTTCTCAGGATTTTTTGGTATATTTGTTTCAAATTCAGCCATAACATTTAAAGCGCATTTATGCCTTATTATACCCTATTTAAGCTTATAAATGAAGGATCTATTGTTCGCTTTTATCACTCATACACCCCCAATTCCATCTTCCGCACAGTTCCGGTTTTGATGGGCAATGCCGCGCCGCGCGTGATGGCATTGCGGCCGAATTCCTCGTGGATGCCGTCCAGGCATTCCTGCAGTTCTTCGTCGCGGCACACACGCCGCGGATCCTCGAAGAGCGAGAACTGGTGGGGAGCCTTGGGCGACAGCCGCCAGAGCGCCAAGCCCACTTGGGTGTAGCCGATGCGCGTCTGGTAGAGCCTGCGCAGGCACTTTTGGAGGTAGGGCTGCAGCGCCTGCTCGGTCGTCATCGGCTGGGGGAGCGAGCAGTGGCTGCTGTCGTGGCGGTATTGATCATCACGGAGCCAGACCGAGATGCCGCTCACTGCCAGCCTGTGCCGCCGCATCTTGAGCACCGTGTATTCGGCATGGCGCAGCAGGTGGGCCCAGAGGATGCGGGGGTTCTCTTCGCGGCGGAAACTGCGCGTGCGCGAGATCGATTTGGGCGGGTCCGTACTCCGGCGGACGGGAAAGAGCGGGGTACCGAGGAGTTCCAGCTGCATCTCTCTGCCTTGCTTGCCGAAGAGTGTGAGGAGCATGTCGGTTTGGGCAGTTGCGATGTCCCATGCCGTTTTCCACCCTTGGGCATCCGTGTGGATCTGCCGCTTGCGCCCGATGCCGGGGATGGCCGGGGCGGGGCGGTCGCGGAGGAAAGGCTGGAGGCGGATGCTCAGCGCCGCATGGCTTCCCCCATCCCTAGCCCTTCCCCCACCCGCCTGCGCGACGACTACGGCGGGCAGGCGGGGGAAGGGAACACAAAAACCCCTCCCCCATGGGGGAGGGGTTGGGGTGGGGGAAATCTGAGGGGCAACTTCCACCACCGTCACCCCGCCCGGCTTGCGGTATTCCCCCGCCATTTTTGCGATCAGCTTCGTCGGCCCGACTCCCACCGAGACCGAGAGTCCGGTCTGATCCTTCACCTGCTTTTGGATCCGAAGCGCCCAGTGGCTGGGATCCGCAGGTTCGCCGCCGACGATGCTCCCGAGATCGAGGTACCACTCGTCAATCGACATCTGTTCAATCACCGGGCAGGCATCGAGCAGGATGTTTTCGATTTGTTCCGACGCCAGTCCGGCTTCGTGGAAGTCCGAGGGCAGGCGGACGGCTTCGGGCACCAGTTTGATGGCGTCGCTTAGCCGCATCCCCGTGTGCACGCCCTTCGCCTTGGCTTCGTAACTCGCCGCGATCACGCAGCCGCCGCCCATGCCTGTAGCCAGGAGCGGCTTGCCTTGCAGGCGCGGGTTCTGCCGGACGATGACGGACGCGAAGAAGGAATCGGCATCAATATGGCCTATCATGTTCGTATGTGGTATATGGTATGTCGTATGTCGGGATTTTATTGATATCCCTTCGCACTTCTGATGATCCCATTCACCAGTTTCCCTACTCGGGTAGTTTGCTCCGCAATCTTTTGGAAAGATTCCTTTTTCAGATAACAGACATCCTTTGCAATGATGAGCTGGTTTTGTAATTCAGTAAGGGAAGACAGACTTGTCCTATAGAATTGTCTTTTGTCTTTTGCAGTTTTCCGTCGGAATCCTTCCGCAATGTTGGAAGTGACAGAGACCGCACTTCTTCGCATTTGATCTGCGAGTCCAAATCTTTCTTCACTGGGAAAATCTTTGATGATGTCGTAAATCATCAGTACCAACCTGTGTCCTTCCCGCCAAGCATCTAGCTGAATGAAGGAATTGATTTTTGTAGGAGCCAACGTTTTTATTTCAGTATTCATACGACATACCACATACGATATACGACATACGCCATCAATATTTCCGCATAATCCCCCTCACCACCCCGGCGATCTGCAATTCGTCCATCGCATGAAGGTCGGGATAGTTGTCGTTTTCCGCCCGCAGCACATATTTGCCCTTTTCCTTCACGAGCCGCTTGAGCGTGTATTCGCCATCCAGCACCCCCACCACGATGTCGTGCACTTTGGGTTCCCTGCCGCGTTCCACCACCACCAAATCACCTTCATGGATGCCGGCATTCACCATGCTGTTGCCTTTCACGCGCAGGAGGAACGTGGAAGCCTTGTCGCGCACCAGGTAGTTCTCAATCGTGAGCGTCTCCTCCGCCTGTTCTTCCACCGGAGCGGCAAAACCCGCGGCGATGGGCCCAAAGAGGGGAAGGGTGAGCGGGAAGAAGCCTGAACCCTCTTCCTGTTCCAAAATCTTGATGCGGCCTTTGGGGTCTTTTTCCAGCTGCTTGGTGTGCGAGAGGACATTCACCACCTTCGCCACCGCGTTCTTGCTCTTCACTCCAAAAGCCATGGCCAAATCGGAGAGCGAGGGTGTGTAGCCTTTCTTGCGCTGGAACTCGCGGATGTAATTGAGCACCGTGCGCTGGTGAGGGGTGAGCTGGGTGTTGGCGGCGGGCATAAAATTAAGTACGGAAGAACAGAAGTACACCCAGTGTAGGTGGACGAGTGTACACTGTCAAGTGGTGTAAAAACTGCTCAGCCATTGAGCCATTCAACCATTCTGCTCAATAGATAAAATGGCTAAATGCCTGAATGGTTGATAGAGCTTATCCTTCGATCACGTCCAAGTCCTTGTGCTGCTTGAGCTGGATGTAGGTGATGGTCCACACGGCCTCACGGAAGACATGCAGGTAGGCGAAGAAGTAGCTGGCCACCACGATGAGCGCGAATCCCACGAGCGAAGCGATGATGATGCTGGCGGTGAGCGACAGGAAGATCGTGAGGAACACCCCTAGGCCGATCACGATGAGCGGAATGATGAAGACGATGAGAGCGTTGATCATAACGCGGATGGAAATGACGAAGAGCAGGAGGAGGAGGAACATCACCTGCCCCAGGTAGCTGATGATGAGCTTGAAGCTCTGCCCCATGGCGTGGAAGATGTTGCTGCGCTGGATGACCACCGCCGGCTGCGCGAAGCTGAAGAAGAATTTGAGCACCATCGAGAACAGCCAGAAGAGCACGATGACTCCCACCATGATCCACTTGATCTCGGCATCCACGTAGCGCAGCACGAGCGACGAGAGCGTGACGGCCACGGACCAGCTGCTGAGGACCAAAAACTCGTGGATGGCGAAGATGGAGAAGAAATTGTAGAGCGCCAAAACCAGCCCGCCCTTCACTTCTTCATGCTTGTGCGCCTTGGCGGTGAGCCCGATCACTGCGCCCATGGCCAGGTTGGGCATGATCCATTCGATCGCCAGGAGCGTGAGGAAGGTGGCGATGATGCTGAAGAACAGCCAGAAGGGCACGTTGTCGTAGAGCCAGAGCGCGTCGTCGAAGAAGCCCACCGTCCTGCCCGTCATGTACGCATGCAGGAAGTAGAGCTGATAGCCGATGAGCTTCACGTTGAGGAGGGTTTCGAAGAACGACGAGACGAACCCCCAGCGGCGGATTTTTTTGTACCGTAGTGTGATGGCCCAGGCTTCGGCGATGATTTCGCGGGGTGTCATGGGGCTATAAGAGTGATAGGCAGATGGGAGAAGAAAGCTCTGCGGATCGTTTTTGGTTGATTCGTTTTTAGTTTTTCGTTGAATGAAAAACGATCAAACGAAAAACGAATCAACTGCTAGTCGAGGAAGAGCTGCCGGAACTATCAATGTCGGGTGGAAGTGGCACAAGGTCCTGCATCGGCGTGTATGTGTAGTCTTTGCCCAGCATGATCGTCACTTGGCCAAGCTTCCCGGGCGGCAGGTCCGGGGGTGCGGTTCCCGTGGGGATCCGCAAGAGCGTGGAGAAGTACTGCGCCATCGGTTTGTCCCCGTCGGTTGCGGCGATCACCGCCGATTGGGGGTCGTTTCGCAGCATCGATTTTTTGTCCTACGCGACATTGCCCACGCTCGTCACCGTAAAGCCGGAACGCCTGAGCTCGGGCCCCCGTTTGGCGACGGGCCCCGCGGCCGCGCCCGGTGTTGGGGTCACGCACAG
>CAZAUW010000060.1:0-6347 GCA_964488295.1 uncultured Candidatus Peribacteria bacterium | reverse complement strand
ATGTCTTTGTTCCGAGAGATCTCTTTCCTTTGGGGTCCGATCGACTGGTGTACGTTGAGCTGAGGACGTACATCATGTTCGCGAGAACCACGACGTCGGGGTCAATTTCGAGGATTTGATCTGCGGCATCCGCGCTGAATACGTCCCTCTCCGGGCTGTACATCTTTCCGGGCTTTGCCGTCGTATGACGATACGAAAAATCGTGAAATCTACCCGACAAGCGCTTATTTTTTATCCATGAGGTTCCTCTGATCGTGAATCCAGACTGGCCATGATTCACGCCGGGAATATCCCCAACCATGAGAGGAACCACAGCATCAAGATCTTTGGTGGTGGTGACGATGCCGGTCACTTCCAGGACGCCTGGGTTTTCATTCTCGTATTTTTTCACTCGTCGGAATGTCAGCGGTTCGCTGCCGGTCATGAGTGCGATCGTCGGCGGTTTGGAGAACATCCGCACCAGCTCATCGAGATCATTCATGTCTTGAGAGGTGACGGCATTCGTCTGCCGGTCGCGTAGGGATCCCAGCGCGTTGCGCGTTCTTGCCGCAATTTCCACGATGGCCCGCCTGCCGGAATCCTCTAGTCGTTCATGGCGAATTCTTCTTCCTTCCTTTAACGCTGTCAGGGCTTCTGCCTGTGTTTCGCAGCTCAGTGCTGTGATTCCTCGTACAATTTCTCCCAGAATCTCGGGCTCCGGCTCGGTTGCAGAGGTCTCCGTTCGTATTTCTTGAAGACCTTGATTCTTGACAGCCAATTGAATGTTTTCGAGGAGCGATCCCATAAAAGGAGGCGATTCTTGCTCATTATTGATGCATGGTCAAATGGTAGTGCAAGTGGCTCTCTGAATGTACTATTCCATGTGTGTTCCATCTGCAAGCCGAAGTGTTCCTGAGCTATTCCAGGCTACGGTTGGCGGGTAACTCTGTCATTGTTCATTCTCTCATCGTTCTCAAAATATTTCTTGGGTCGGCCAACCTTCGCTCTCTGTTTTGTTTCTCTATAGATTGTTCAAAATAATGGAGGACGCCGCAGGCTACGGTTGGCGGGTAACTCTGTCATTGTTGATTCTCTTGGTCTTTCTTCTCCATTATTCTTGGGTCGGCCCACCTGCGCTCCTCGCTGCTGCTCGGAGCTCCGGCGGGCGAGTGACTCTGTCATGATTCATCCTCTCGATCTTTCTATCACATCTTTTGGGTCGGTACCGAAGTGGTCAAACGGGGCAGACTGTAAATCTGCTGGCTTACGCCTTCGGGGGTTCGAGTCCCTCCCGGCCCACCATTCGACTCGCATCGCTCGCTCATGGTCTCGCGGTTCTGCTGCTCGGCCATTCCTGAGTGTTCGAAAAGTCGACGGGCATTTCGTGAAAAGCATCTCTCATGATTAGGAATATGCGAAGAAAAGCCATTGATCGTTGAAAAGGATTCTTTACAATAGCTGCCTTTGGCTTCGGGTTATTCATCTCTCCACGGCGGCTCTACATCCATTCTTCCGAGGAAAGATATCCTGTATCAGCTGTATGCAAGGCATATCAAAAATGTCACCGAGGCCGTCGAAGGTATAGGATTGGTCACCGGCACCATCCGCACACGAATCAGAGCCGATATTTTCTCCATTCGGGGCATTGTATGTACGCTTCCTCCCGGCAGTGAGAAGAACAGCGTCGCTCAATTCTACTACGGAAACATGTTGCGCAACGACCGTGACATGGATAGTCCGCATACAAGCGGTATTGGCAAGCGATTGGAGGACATTCGCAACGCCCTCCTGCGGATTCTTGAACTGCATTTGGATATAGATGCTTCCCGGCTTGCGTCGGACAGTCCGGATCTCGCGGAAAATATCGGCCTTGCAGTTGAAAACGGTCTTTTTAAGCCCCGCATGCAGCAACTGCGCGCGCTCGATGAGTACTGCCTTGCCCAGGGAATCCCTTCGGTGATGCCTAACCTTTTCCAACCCGGTGTTCTCTTCAAACGTTTGCATGAGCCGGAATTTTCAAAAAACGAAGATCCCCGCCTCGATACTTTTTGGCAGTTGCTTGGCAACGTCTATATGCATAACGGCGATTTTCTTTCGGTTATCGCGCGTTTTATGAATTCAAGAGCAGGAAGATCTGAAGAAGCCAAAGAGCTTATAGGTCGGACCGACGAACAGCAGGACATAGATTTTGTCCAACTCTTCCTGGGCAGCCCTTCGCTGCGAAGACAGTACATAGCATGTTGGGTGAACCTTGGTCATAGCGAAGAAGAGATATCGTACTGGAGGGATGTGTTGGTTTTTCCCGAAGAGTAGGAGGGTATGGCACCGTGAGAGAACCCGATGATTAACCCGGTTTCCCTGTACAAACTCGATGAACGTTTGAGAAGTCGTAGAATTTTTTCGAATGGTTTTTGTATTTTTCTTCTACCCGCTGCGATGGAAGGCAATCCTCATTTTTTTGAGCATTTTCCTCTTGACCCGTGGGTGTACGAGCGTACACTCACGGCATCATCCTCTTCCACCTCCATTCTATGAGTCCCGAATTATCCCAGGCGCCGGTCGTCGTGGACTGGTCGCGCGTGTCATCCGTCATCAATCCCCAGAATAGCACTGTGGATGCCGAGGCATTGGTGAGCTGGGTGCGCCGGTCGCCTCTGCGCTCGCGCATCCATGTGTACCTCAAGCCGTCGGTGAAGGAGCGCGGCGGCCGCTCGCTCCAGAGCACGCTGCAGTCGCTTGGCTGCATTGTCACCATGCGCGGCCCCATGCGATCGTTCCAGTGAATCAGCTGCCTTTGAGAGGGGAGGGAACACAAACACACATATCTTTTTTTGAAAATTTTGTACAGGAGGTTCGCAGGCCGCCTCTACTAAACACCATCATGAGCTTCCGGGCATTCTTCATCCGATCTATACTTCTTTGGCATGAGGCTTTGCTTGGCGTTTCTCTTCTTCATCATGTCCACGGTGGCATTCCCCGCCTTTGCGGCGGATGTTTTTTCCGATGTGCCTGCGAGCAATCCCTACGCGGCGGCGATCATGGATTTGAAGGCGAAGGACATCATGCATGGGTACAGTGACGGCAGTTTCCACCCCGATCAGTGGCTCAACCGGGCGGAATTTACCGCAGTCGTGATGCAGGCCGAGGTGGACCCCAAAAATGAGCTATGCGCAGGACGGTCGCGCTCTCCGTTCGGCGACGTGCCCGTCACCTCCTGGTTTTTCCGCTCAGTGTGCGGCGCAAAGCTGAAGGGCATCGTAGAGGGGTATGACGACAAGACCTTCAAACCCGATGAACCCATTTCCTTCGCGCAAGCCTCCAAAATCATCGCAGTGGCTTTCGGGCAGAAGTTAACCGCCGGCTCTTCACCCTGGTACAAGTCCTCAATCTTCTATCTCTCCGACCATCATGCGATTCCCCTGGCCCTCGGGAACCCGCAGCAATATGTGACACGCGGCGAGCTTGCCGAAATCCTCTGGCGGCTCAAGGAAAACAAGCAAGATGAGGACTCACTCACGGCCGACGACGTGCTTGGATCAGCGTGCGCATGGGAGAAACAAGACGCACCACCGAATGTTGATATGCAGGAGGTGGAGCGCACCTGGCTTGGGTGGATCAACGGCGTGCGCGCGCAGGAGGGGCTCTCTGCGTATTTATACGACAAGCAACTGGAGCGCACGGCGCTCGTATGGTCGCAGCGCGCCAGGCAGCGCGGTTCCATCAGCCACAAACGCCACGGGCAGACGCTCTATTACGACTATCCGCGCATCGAGCAATGGTTTGCCGATGAGGGATTGACCTTCCAAAACGACCACCGCATGACCTTTTCCGAAAGCATCGGCTACGGCCGGTACGTATGCGCCAAGAGCGACTGCACCCAGGCGCTCATCGATGCGATCCGCACGACATTCGATTTCTACCTGGCCGAAAAGGGCAAAGAGAATTCCCCGCACTGGAACAGCATCTTGAACCCCCGCTTCCGCATGGTCGGCGTGGGCGTTGCCGTAGACGAAGCAGCCCACACCTACTACATCACCACCCATTATGCCACGAGCATCACATCGAACCCCTCGCCTGTGTGTCCTTGACAGGAGACCGAGGAGATCAAAGAGATTGGAGCCATTTATCGATTACTCTCGCGCCAAATTTTCCATGCGTTGTATCCCGAAAAGGCCGCGAAGAAAACATTCAGCCAGCAGAAGATCCAGCTTGCCGAGAGATAACTGAAAAGCGCAATCAGGGCGCTGCCGATGAGGAGGATAATCTCGCGGTGGAACGTTCCTCCCGTCGAGACGTAGCCTGCGGCGATGGCCGCCAGGCCGATGATGAAGAGCACGGTACTGATTCCATGAAAAAGGAAGAGTGACACGACGATCAATGCCAAGCCTGAGATCACGACTGCCGCGGACGCGGTCTTCTCGGGAACATTCAGCATCATCAGGATGCTTGCGATGCTTACGAGCAGCTCAAGGAAGACGAAGAAGACCGGGGCGCCCGCCTGGTAATTCATCACCGAGAACGCAAGCATCACGATCGCGCCGAGCATGAAGCACCAGTCTTTGATCGATTGCGTTGCGTACCGCACCTTCCTATCGGGCAGCGCGGCTCCGGTAACGAGAATGAGAGATCCGATGATGCCTGTGATGAATGCAGCCATTTGTATAAAAATTATGTTCAGATTTTACCTCTTCCTGTAAGCAAATACATATCTCCTGATGCTCCAGAAGAAGAGGGCGATGCTGCCGAGGACAACGATCCACAATTCCGGGCCGGTCTTGGGTTCACTCAGCGGCCGCGGCGCCCCGGAATGTAGGAGCGGAGAGTCGCTTGCCTGCGTCCCGGGATTCACGGTCGACGACGATCCAACTGTATAGGGATTCGTCGGAATGGCAGGCGCGGACGATGATGTGTCAGTTTGGTCTTGCGCGGCGGCCGGTTGGCCGGTTGCCAGCAAGTCGGTGAGTCCTCCTGCCGGGGAGCTGGATACGGGCTGCCCCGATGGGGTGCCTTGAGAATTTTGCGCCGCCGCGGAATTTGCTGCGGCAGTGCTCGATGATCCGCCGGGGGACTTCCCCGGAAGGGGAACGTCATTCAGCGTACCGCCGAAGCCGCCCGCCGATCCTGGGAGAGTACCCGAGCCGGACGCGACGGTGACCGTCCCCTGCACGCGGGGATCGATACTCGAGGAATAACTGTAGATGCCATTCTTCTCGTTCTTCCACACAAGAAAACTGACGACGGAGTTCGGGAAGATAGTCTGAGTATTCATGAGCGAGCCGCTGCCGTCATGCAGGGTTTTGGAGGTGAGGATGTTGGGGATCGTCTCGTCGTTCTCAACATCAATCTCGTCACCGGCCTTCACCGTCACGTTTGGCGGCATCACCGAGCCTGATGCCGTGATATGCACGAGCATCCTCTGCGGGCGGGGCGACGACGACCCCGAACCCGATAACTGCCCGAGCATGTCCCAGCCGCGCGTGGCCACGATGCCGACCACGACCACGATCGCGATGCCGGCCGCCGCCGCGGGCATGCGCGAGACGCGCGCCACCGGGATGTGTGTGTGTGCGGGCGGCAGCTGTTCCCTGGGAGCTTGCGTGACTCTCACGGGTTCGCCGTCGTCGGCCGTGGCATGCCAGTGCGGATGCAGGTCGGTCATGAGCGCGGAGAAGAAGCGGCGACGAATTGCCTGCGAAATGCCACAGCCATCCCGATGACGCCCGCAATGGCCACGAATATCAGGGCAGCCGACGACGAACCGGCTGCGCCGGGCACGTTGACGCTCACGTTACCGGCAAGCGGGTTGGAAGGCGCGTTACCGCCCGTGCGGCTGATGGTGCCGATACTTGCCAGCAGCGGCGAGGTGGACGTGCGGGGATTGCCGATTTCCACGGCCACTTCCTGGCTGAAGACGCTCTCGTCGCCCTGGGCGTCCACGCCCCGCACCGCCGCGTAGTACGTTTTGCCCGCGGGCAGGTTTTCGATCACCGAGTCGGTCGCCAGCGGCCCGATGCTGCGGCGCTGGATGTAGCGGCCTGTCTGCGAGCCATAGTAGACGTTGTATCCGCGCAGGACGGGGGACACGAGCGGGTCCCACTGCAGGAGCATCGCGGCGCCTTGGGTAGTCACGCGTAGGTTATGCACCTGCAGGAGCGTGAAGGGCGTGGGTATCGCGGAAGCCGGGGCCGCATTGTCCCCTGATGCTTGTGTGTTGCCACCGGTCGTGTCGGGAGAAGATGTGGACGGGGCGGAACCAGTGGACGTGGGAGCGGCCGGTTGCTGGGCAGTGCCCGCGCCCTGGATCTGCGCGAACAGCGAGGGCGGTTTTACAGTCAGCTCGTTGGCGTCGGGGGTCGAGGCGGTAGAGG
>CAZAUW010000059.1:3092-6381 GCA_964488295.1 uncultured Candidatus Peribacteria bacterium | reverse complement strand
AGCAGCGACTGGCCGAAGAGCACCACGTCGTACCGGCGGCGCAGGAGCATGTCCTGGAATTCCTGCTGTGTGGCGGGGATGTCGATCACCACCTGCACCCCCAGAGCTTTCCACTCCTTCTGCACCTCCTCTGCCACTTTCTTGTAGGCGGGCGGTGCCGAGCTCGTGAGCAGGTGGAGTATCAGCGGCTCACCCTTTTCGTTCACACGCACGCTGGGAGGATCCGAGGATGACCGAAGGCGCAGGATGCCGTGATCGAGGATCAGGTTGTTGATGGAAACGCGCGACGCGGAGGAATTCGCGTCGGCCTTGGAACTGACGAACATGTCCACAAGCTGGCGCTCGGCCATGAGCAAGGCATACTCCCGGGCATCCGTGGCGCCCACCAGGTAGAAGGAATCGAGCGTCTTGCCTTTGGGGTCGGTGAGTCGCAGTAAATTTTCGCCGGCCGCGATGGCGCCGGTACCATGCAACACGGGAAGCCGCACGACCCACGCCCCCGACTGGGACGGCAAATCGCTTATCGCCCATCCGTTCACTTTGGAACCCCTGGGCACCTGCACGTAGGAACCGGTGACCGTCAGCACGGCGTTGGGTTGCAGGAGCGCTATGGACGCGGCGTGGAGCGGCCCGGCGGAATTCGCATCCTCATACTCCAGCAGTTTCTGCAGGCGGATGCGCTCGGGCACGTTCCATTTGGAGGCGAGGAGCGCGCCCTGCGCCGCATTGGGGTCGAAGTGGTAATGCCAGTCGCCGCTGCTGAGCTCCAGCAGGGGAGTGTCCACGATGATCGACTCGTGGATCGCGTCGGCGATGGCCTGCTTGTCGGTGCCCAGCTGCAGCCCCAGCCGGAGTTTCTGGTCCTGCAGGTTCGGATGGTCCATGTTGAAGAAGAGCGCCACGTACTGCGGCAGGTAGTACGACCGGAGGGTGAAGTGATTCGGCACGATGGGGTCGCCGTTGCCGTTGCGCGCCACGATGCGTATTCCCTGGACGTTATGCACGTCCGAGAGCAATGCGGAGTAATCGGGGAAAATGCGGAAGACGACCCTGTCGAGGCGGTAGACGGGGGGGATGGAGCGGGGGAACCGTTCGAGCGTCACTTCCGACGACAAATCCGTCTGCACGATCGTCTTGAACTTGTACGGCCCCGCGCCGATGGGGTGGTAACCGAAATCGAGGTTCTGGTCATACTTGGAGACGGGAATCCCGTCGAACGCGGATTTGGGCAGCAAACCCAATGTTAAGTTGCTCGGGAAGAAACTATAGGGCTCATCGAGCCTGAACTGCACGGCGCGGTCGTCGAGCTTGCTGATATGCACGCCGCGGAAATTCTGCTGGAGGATGGGGTTGGGGAAGGCGGGGTCCTGGATGCTCGTGAAGGAGAAGAGCACGTCATCGGCCGTGACGGGATGCGGGTTCTTCGCCGTCGAATCGTGCCAGAAGAGGTTGTCTTTGAGCGTGAGCGTGTACGTCTTCGCGTCGCCCGAAACCTTCATGGTGGCCAGGTCATCCTCGATGGCGCGCGTCTGGGGGTTGTAGCGCAGTAGCCCGGCGAACACGAGCGACACGATATCGCGGTTCACGTCATTTTGGACGGTGAACCACGGGTTGAGCGGCTGCAAGCCGCCCACCGACCCCTCGATGTACGTGCCGCCGCTGGCGGGCATCAGCACCGTCTCATCCAGATAAAATTGGCGAAGAAGCAAGGTGCCGCTTGCGAGGACGAGCCCCGCGAGTATCCCCAGCACCCACCGCTCCCAGCGCGACATCACGGAAAAAATGCGAAACGGACGCAGCATCGGGGGGATGATAGCACGTCGGGAGGTATATTGGTGTATTCGTGTATTGGTTTTGAATATCTCAGAGGAATGGCTAAGACCACTATACCAATACACGAATACACCATTACTGAGGCAAATACCACATCCCGACGGCCAGCACGAAGAAGATGATACTCAGCCAGATCGTGAGCTTGTAGATCACTTTCTCCGCCCCCCTGCGCTGCACGAACGTGGCACCCGATCCGCCGAACGTGGCGGTGAGCCCCGAGGCGCGGTGCTGCAGTAGGATGCAGATGATGAGCAGGATCGAGACTGCCGCTTCGGCGATGTAGGCAAGCGAGAACATGGAAATTGCAGCCAGTGTACGGGCAATCTATGTGCTTCGCAACTCATGGGATAGAATGACGGCTAAGGACGGGCGCCTAGCTCAGCCGGTTAGAGCGACTCGCTTACACCGAGTAGGTCAGGGGTTCGAATCCCTTGGCGCCCACCATTCACTTGCTTCTTCAGCTCGTACGACTATGTCCGCAGTCGATTTGTACCTTCCAAAGTACGGCAAATCGTATCGATTCTGAAGTTCCATCTTATACTGAAGATAGACGGGGTCGCTCCGGTGCGCATCGCGTTCCATTGCTCTCTTTTGAGATAATCCGGTATCTGATTCGAGCAATACAATCAGATCCGCCGACTCGGAAATTGGCGGATGGAGAAGATAGATGCCATCTACCAGAATAAAGTCATTCGCCGTCTGGAAATGGAGAGTCACATGCAAATCTTTGCGCCCTGTTTTCTGATCCCAGGCATGATCTATCGTCAGTGTTCCATCACGCATCAGGCATGATAAATCATGCTGAAAGAGATCCCAGCTATACCACTTCAGGGGATTTTCCTCCTGCTCGATTCGAGCCTGATCGCAAGAATCCATGGCTGTAGCAATGCGTTTTCTCCTTTGCTCTGTTGGATAGGTGAGGTACCAGTCCGTTTCGATGACAACTGCTGAAATTCTCTTTTGAAGCACATGAGCCAGAGTCGTCTTCCCGGTTCCACCAAGTCCGCAAAGAAAAATAATCGGATGAGGCTTTATTTTTGCCGCCGCTTTCAATGCGTCTAATATCTCTTCCACGAAGAACAGTATGCCATCAACCCTTCTTGCTTGCTTTTTATACTATTTTTCCTCTACAGTAAGCCCCATGCATAACCGATCGCTCGCTTTGTGTCTGTGGGTCTTAGAAGTAATTTTCTGCGTCAGCCTCACCATCGCGCCGTCACTCACGCTCGCATACCGCAATCCGACGCCCAAGAACGGTCCCAATTGGGGCAACGGTTCCACCGCCGCCGCATTCTACAACACGTCCATCGCCGTGCCGGGCAAATGGACGACGAAATCGGGTGACGCATCCGTCGAATTCTTCCGTAGCCCGCCCGCCACCGATAAAGGATACTTCGCGGTCACATTTCAGGCAGCCGGCCATTGCACATTACAAACACTCCGCCTCAGCCTCCTT
>CAZAUW010000059.1:0-3082 GCA_964488295.1 uncultured Candidatus Peribacteria bacterium | reverse complement strand
ATATAAAGAATACTTTGAGGTAACTTTGAAGGTTGCCGGAAATTGAACGTAAGAAAACATCCACTCCAGCCTCCTGAAGCTCTGGGGCGGCAAAGAACTCAACCAAAAGCAGGCGAGATTTGTCACCCTCACGTACTCGCATAACAGCCGCAACAGCTACCGCGGCTTCACCTGGGTGGAGCCGGGCCCCGGCGACGGCAACCGCATGTGGTGCATGCTGCAGAACAACACCAAAGCTGCATTCATCAAAGCGCCGAATGCCGATACCGACACCGTGAACCTGATCAACGGCACGGTGCTGCTGCAGTTGACCGTGAGGAACGCCAGATAGAGAGCAATTCAGTGATTGAACGGTTCGGAGTTTCAGTGAGGAGGAATATCCGGAGCTCTCATCAAGCCCCCGTGCTCGATGTCCCCCGCACGGCGTTGAAGATGTCCTGCATGAGCCCCACGATGGTGCCGAAATCAATATTGAAGGGGATGCCGAGCAGGCGGCTGATCCAGGCGACGAGGAAGAAGGCGAGGAACGTGAAGAAGAGCCCGATAATGGCGTAGCGGATGGTGTGCACGGCCTTCTTCACCTTGTCCTCGTTGCCTGCCGAGAGGATGAAGGTGATGCCCCCCACGATGATGAAGATGAGGCAGAGGAACGACGCGGCAATGAGCGCCAGCGCGATGAACACTTCGACAATCTGGATGATGTCGCCGGAGGCGAGGAGGTCGCGGAGCATAAAAAAATGGGGAAGTTACGAAGCCTGCGGCTCGAGTATTTTGATATTGATGCGCTGGCCGCTGTTGCCCCCCAGCACCCGCGTGAGGGTGCGAAGGGCCTTCACCGTCTGCCCGCCCTTGCCGATCAGTTTGCCCATGTCGCGCTCGCTCACGCGCACGGTGAGCAAAACGCCCAACTGGTCGACCGACGGGTCGATATGGAGCTGGTCGTGGTCTTCCACGAGCGACTCGAGCACGTAGCGCAGGAACGCAAGACCGGGGGTATCCGTCTGTGTATCAGCCATGGATTAAGAATAGGCCAGCTTATCCTGGCTGTCACCGTATTTTTGCTTGTCCTGGCTGTACGTTTGTTCGTTGTTTCGTTTGTTCGTTTGTTGGAATGCAAAGAGAAGATATGGTACATGGGGGCGAGCAAACGGAGAAACGACCAAACGAGCATGGTCGCTGATCAGGCAGCCGCTTTTTCCTCCGCCGGGGCTTTGTTCTCAGGCGCCGCCGCGGGGGCCTTTGCCTCGGGAGCAGGAGCAGCGGGTGCGGGGGCGGGCTCAGCGGCCTGTTCTTTTTTCGACTTCCTCTTTGCGTAGCGTTGGATGAATTTGTCCATGTCCTTGCTGCCCGATTTCTTGAGCAACCTGGCAACGGTGTCGCTCGGGATGGCGCCCTTGCCCACCCAAAAGCCGATGCGCTCGTCATTGTGCTCAAAGATCACGGGGTCCCGCGCGGGCAGGTAGTGCCCTACGATCTCCAGGAATTTGCCCTTCACGGGGCGCGCCTTCTCGGCCACCACCAGTCGGTAGGTGGGCATGTTCTCGCGGCCGGTGCGCTGCAAGCGTATGACAAGCATGAGCCGAGGGAGTGTAGGGAAGCCCCAAAGGGCGTGCAAGGGGGTTTTGCGGTGAGGAAATCGAAGAAATCGGGGATCATTCCGCCTCAATTCCATCATTTCTTTCGATTCGATCACCGTCGCTTCCTCACAAGCCGGATGTCGTCAATCGCCAGGCGCTTGCATTCCCGTTGCAGATACTCCTTCAAGGCGGGGAGCAGCGGCAGGCACTCCTGGGCGGCGACGTTATGGGAGCACGACACCTGCAACACGGCATTGGAGAACTTGTCGACCGTGAGCGAATCGGCGAATTGCGGCAGTGCGGTCCTGATCCACTGGCTGGCACAAAAGGTCACGCGGCTGGCATCCGCCTGCACATGCAGGCCTCTTCGGCGCAGCACTTTGGGGAGAATGGATTGCAGATGATCCATGGCAGAAAGGGACGGGTCCAGAATATACCCTCAGGCGAACTGGCGCAAAATGTCGGCCGTTTTTGCGGCCGCTTCGTCCCATGATAGCAATACGACCCGCTCCGGGGGCGAGGGAAGATGCATGAACGCCTGGGCGAATGCCGAGGCGAGCGGGGGAATGAGGACGGTGCCCGGCGGAGCGATTTCCCGAAACGCGCCGCCGTCGGTGACGATCGCGGGGCAGCCGCACGCCGCGGCCTCCAGGAGGGGCAACCCGAAGCCTTCGTAGAGCGACGCGCTCACGAAGCATCTGGCCGCCGAGTAGAGCGCAGGCAAATCCTCCTCCGCCAGCCCGGGCAGGAGTCGGACACGCTTAGACGCGATCGTGAGTGTACCCGTTTCCTTGCCGCCGGTGACGAGCAAGAGCGACAAATCGGATGGCGGGAATGATTGAAACGCATCGATGAGCATTTGGACGTTCTTATGTTCCTTGGCATTGCCCACGTAGAGGAGGAATGGCGGGTGGATGTCATATTTGCGCATTACGGCGTTCTTCTCGGCTTCACCGCGGGGAGAGAACGACTCAGACACACCCTCGTGGATCACTGTGATCTTCTTCGCCATCCGCGGCCCGTAAAAGTCTGTGATGTCGCGGGCGGTGAAGTCGCTCACGGCGATGATGTGCCGGGCGCGGTGCAGCACGCGTCTCATCAAAATCTTGTACCCGGAGCGCTTACGCAAGGATGCTTGGTTGGGAAAATGATGGAGGATGAGGTCGTGGATCGTGACAACGAACGGCACCGGGCAGAAGAACGGGACATTGAAGTGCGGCGAGAAAAGCAGATCAATCCCCGAGCGCCTCAGGAACCTGGGAAACCGGTATTGTTCGGCAAACGAGTAGTGCGGGAATGCCACTTCGAGGCACGTCACGTGCGCCGCGGAAAACGGAATCCAATTCGTATCGCCATCCGTGAAGAGCACGTACTCGCAGCCGTCATCGCGCGTGAGCAGGTGAGTCACAAGCTCGCGCGTGTAGCGCCCCAAACCCGAATTGGTCGCCGCAAACCGACAATCAATGCCGATCCTTCGCACTCAGGCATACTACAGGCATGAGGGT
>CAZAUW010000058.1:0-6420 GCA_964488295.1 uncultured Candidatus Peribacteria bacterium | reverse complement strand
GGAGCGCTCCACCATTTGGCGGATGACGTCCATCGGTAACATGTCGTTTGGGTGGGCGTTGCCGGCATGGATGATCTGCAGCTTGCCGCAGCCGATCTGCCTGAGGCGCTGGATGTTGGTGTAGAGCAGCTCCGGGCGCTTGTACGACACCACCCGCCGCGCTGAGGCGATGGTGAGGATGTCTTGTTCAAACTTGTCGCTGCGGTCCCGGTTGACGAGTTCCAACAGGCGTCCTTTGGCCTTCCCGTGAGCTGTGTAGAGCGCCTCATCATCCAGCCTGTCGGCGCACGACGTGAGGATGCCGGGGTCCTGCCGCCAGCCCGGCAGGGAGGAATCGAGCAGCGATTGGATCTCGGGGCCGCACCATGCCACATGGTGCACGCCGTTGGTGATCGCGTCGATGTCGCTTCGGCCAAACATGGTGCGCGATACCTGCCCGTGCACCTGCGACACGCCACATACGAAGCGGCTGAGTGACATCGCCAGCTGGGTCATCGAGAGCGCGTCCTCGCCGGCCAGCTTCCTGATGTGCCAGGGCATCTGGTTGCCGAGTATTTTGGAGGCCAGATCGTAGGGGAACACGTCATGCCCCGCCTTGATGGGTGTGTGGGTGGTGAAGGCGCAGGAAGCCTTCACGGCTTCGTCTTTGTAGTCGCGCTCGCGCAGCAATTCGAGCGTCAGAAAGGCGCAGTGGCCTTCGTTCATGTGGAATGTGCGGATGTCGGCGTACCCGAGTGCCCGAAGCATCTTCACCCCGCCGATGCCCAAAACCGTTTCCTGCCTGACGCGCATCGCGGCGTCGCCGCCGTAGAGGTTCTTTGTGATATCCCGGTCTTGGGGGCTATTCTCGGGCAGGTTGGTATCGAGGAAGTACACGGGCACATTGCCTTTGATGCCCTGTAGCTCCTTGACCCACACTGCCACGTGCACGTCTCTGTTCTCCACTTGTACCGTGATGCGCTGGGGCAAAGCAGACAGTTCCAGTTCGGGCTTCCAATCGAGGTCGCGGTACTCCTGGGAGCCGTCGTCGCGGATCGCCTGCTCCAGGTAGCCGTGCTGCCAACACATCGTGACGCACGCGGCGCCAAGCCCGATGTCGGCGCAGGAATGCATCAGATCGGCGGCGAGGATCCCCAGCCCCCCCGCGAAGGTGGGGATGGTGCCTTTCAGCCCGATTTCCATGGTGAAGTACGCGACATCGAGCTTGCCCGTGGGCGCCGCTGGCGGAGGAACCGGCATCAGGACAGTATAGCAGAATTTTGGCTTCCGTGCGAGGTATATTGCTCTCAGTCATTTCTTGAAAATGATTCGTTTCTTGTTTCGTTGCGGTACTATTCCCGTGGTATCATTCCTCATCATTTCCACTCCATACCATGGCCACGCTCTCTCCCTCCCGCAGCCAACCCATCGTCATTTCCTCCTCCGCCGAGGCGCAGGTGTACTTGCTCTTCGCGCTCGCGATGGCGCTCACGGCCGTGGGCGGCGTCTTTGGCATGATGTTCGCCCCGGTTCTCCTCAATAGCGGCGCCATCATGCTGCTCTTCATCGCCGAACTCGCGATCATTTTCACTTCGCGCCTCTGGATGAACAGCTCCCCGCTCAACATCATCCTCTTCGGCCTCTTCCCGCTCTTCTCGGGCATCACGCTCGCGCCCATTCTCATCTATGCCCTGCAGCAGTATGCCAACGGCGGCGTCATCCTGGTGGACGCGCTGGCCGCGACCGCCTTCATGGCCGGGGCCGCGGCGGTGTTCGCGCGCACCACAAGCTGGAACCTGGCTTTCATGGGCCGGGCGCTCTTCTTCGCGCTGCTCGGCCTCATCGGCCTGGGGATCCTGCAGATCATCGGCTACATCTTCGGCCTGTCGCTCCTGGCATCCACGGGTTTTGAGCTCTTCGTCTCCGGCGCCGGTATCGTGGTCTTCGCGCTCTTCACCGCCTACGACCTCCAGCGCATCCAGGCCCAGGCGCGCCTGGGCGCGAACCCGTTCCTGATGGCGCTCAGCCTCTACCTGGATATCTTCAACCTCTTCCTCTATATCCTGCGCTTTATGCTCGCGATATCGGGACGGAGGCGCTAAGGTTTTTGGTTTTTGGTTATGGGAATGGGCCCAAAATTTTGGGTGCCTTCCGAACGAAAAACCAAAAACGAGCCAACCAAAAACCTATCAGGATGGCCTTTACTTCGGCTAGCCTTTGGCCTAATCTCTGCTTCCACTATGGCAAAGCGCCCCACACCAAAGAAGCGAAAGGCGAAGTCCGCCGGGCGGCGCCAGCACTCCGTATTCGTGCTCAAGGAAGTCCGGCGCCTGCGCAATCTCCAGAATTCCCCCTACTCGGTCCCTGCCGAACCGAAGAACAAGGCCGACAAGGCGCTGAAGGGGATTACGCGGGTGAAGGCCTGATCGGAATACTGGAAAACGGAATACTGGAGTACTCGTGTACTTTTCAGCTGTCTCTTCACAAGAATGCCCTAGTATTCCAGTACTCCAGTACTCTAGTATTCCCCGGTATGGCAAGACGCCGCCACCTCTCTCGCATCGCCGTCATGCAAGTGCTGTTTGAGCGCGAGAAACACCCCGGCATCCAGCCGACGATTGCGCTGGCGCGCGATGAGCAAGAGCTGGGCGAGTGCGATGCGTTGTTCGCCGAAAAATTGTTGAATGGTGTTTTGGAGAAAGAGCAGGATGTGAAAGATGCCGTGCAGATGCACGCCCCCGAATGGCCGCTGGAACGCATGGACCCGATTTCGCGCTGCATTCTGCTCGTGGGTGCCTACGAGCTGCTTCATGCGCCCGACGTGCCGCCGCCGGTGGTGATGAACGAGGCCATAGACATCGCCAAGGAGTATGGCACCGACGAAAGCGGGAAATTCGTGAACGGAGTGCTCAACGCCATTGCGCATCGGAAATAATCTCAGGCTCGATGTGCGGTTATTTAGTTTTTAGTTTATTAGTTGATTAGTTAACTAAAAAACTAACAAACCAACCAACTAATAAACCAATCAACCCTATCCAGTTCTTTCTTCTCTCGTAACACTGCACTACACTGACTAGCGATGCCCAAGCCCGCTCCCACAGACGTGCTCGAGAAGACCATCGGCGTGCATTTGCGCAAAAAAGAACTGCTCATGGAAGCGCTCACCCACCGCTCGGCGGTGCGCGAGAGCAGGATGTACGGGAACAACGAGCGGTTGGAGTTTTTGGGCGATGCCGTGCTGGAGCTGGCCACCACAGAATACCTGTTCCGGCTTTCCAACCGTTCCGAGGGAGAGCTCACCAACTGGCGGTCGGCGCTGGTGCAGGGTGACCACCTTGCCAAAGTGGCCGAGTCGATTGAGCTGGGAAAGTTTCTCTTCATGAGCCGCGGCGAGGAGGCGAGCGACGGCCGCAGCAAACAGTCAACCCTCGCAAACGCGCTGGAGGCCCTCATCGGGGCGATCTACCTCGACAAGGGATTTGAGGTGGCCAAGCGGTTCTGCGAACAATTCATCCTCCGTAACCTCGATGACCTGCTTGCCCAGGGCAAGCACCGCGACGAGAAGAGCCGTTTCCAGGAGATCGTGCAGGAGAAGAGCGGCATCACGCCTCACTACGAGGTGGTGGAGGAGGTGGGGCCGGACCACGACAAGAACTTCACCTGCGCCGTTTTCATCGGAAGCGAAGAAGTGGCTCACGGAAGCGGAAATTCCAAGCAGCGCGCGGAGCAGGCGGCCGCGAAGGAGGCATTGAAGGTGAAGGGGTGGAAGTGAGTGAAAACCACCCCCATCCGTCCTTCGACTCGCTCCGCTCGCTCAGGACACCTTCCCCCACGGGGGAAGGAAGTCAGAATTGTTTGGTAACCTCATGGAGCGCCCATACCATGCCTTTTACGTACTCTTGCGGCGGTACCTCGCGCAGCAACTCCACCAGATCCATCGATCCGTCCTCTTTCTTCCAGCCAAAGACCATGAATGCGGGTCTGCCGAGCGACCGGAGGAATTCGTCGCATCTGGCCTGTACCTGTTCGCGTGTGAGTTTGTCGGGCATAGAGAGGATGGAAAAATCTTTGTGAGTATACGTTCTTACCCGGTGAATGTCGTCTGATTTGTTGGCTGGTTGCTCGTTGCTTGTTTCGCGATGTTCAACCGAGAGAAAATTTCTCGTAGCGTTTTTGCTCTATGTCCTCGAGTACATGATCGAGATTCTTGTTGATTTGCGCAACGACTGCGGGATTGTTCATCGCCATATTCGCGCCGAGTTTCCGGTCTTTCTTCATTCGAATGAGCACTGGCACCGCCGCATTATGGTCTGTGATAACGAAGACGATCATGCGGGCGCCATTGCGTTTGCCAATACGTACTTTGAAATACTGAAAATGCGCCATCTGCTTAGGAGGCTTCAATCGTGTTCCCAAGCCTCTCAAGACCTTCGCTGCTCCTTCTCGAACATCATCGAGATCAAGAAAACGCCTGAGCGGTGCAAATTCATGCTTTGCGATGTAGGCAGACAATACAAGCATTAGATCTTCTTCAGCAGTGCCGCGAGTTTCTTCGATTTTTCAAGAAGGTCAGGATCTTCGAAGAATAATTCTTCGACATCGGGCTCATCGTCGTTATTCTCCAGATTCAGAACAAGCTTGCCATCGACAAACCCTTTCATCGCAAAAATAAGGAATGCTTTGAGTGTGATACCTTGCTCTTTTGCTTTTTTGAGCGCACGGTTCTTCAGATCTTCATTTGCCGTGAAGGAGACTTGGGTAGTCATGAGGATAATAGAAAGATATTTAAAAACTATTTATAGTATAGTTTATAGAATGACACGAATCAAGCGTTTTTAAATAACATTTTTAGATGCGCATCGCTTCCTCGATGAAATGTGTCTTCCCCTGAGTGTAGCCTTCACGATCATAGGTGAACTTTTCTGCAAGCATCGTCTTCAATACAGCGTATTGTTCGGCAAGAGACCTATTCCTTCTTAGGAGGTTGCGGAAAGCAATTCTTTTTTTCCAATTGACTCCTTGGTATGGAATGAGGTGCAAATGATAGACACGGGCAGAGCCATCGTCGTTCAATTTCATGAGAAAGCGCTCATCTTGCAAAGTTTTGTTGAATTCAGTTGATGTGAGATATCCCATAGTTTCAAGACCGGCCACTACTGCATCCGCCTGTTTCATCGAACGGATTCCGACGATGATATCGATGATAGGTTTTGCGGACAGTTGGGGGACGGCGGTACTTCCGATATGTTCAATGCCAATAATTTGAGAACCTAGAGACTTGGATAAGCGTTTTTTCTCTTGCTCAAAAAGAGATACCCACACGTCAGAGTAGGGAAAGATCACAATAGCATCTTTCCCCTGTAATGGAAAACCAGCTTCCATCATCCAATTTTGATCTCAATAACGACCCCGCAGGCGACGCCTAAGCCCTGGAGGCTTTCGACGGTTTTGAACGTCGTCTCGCTCAAATCGATCAGGCGACGGTGGATGCGCATCTCGAATTGATCGCGGGCGTCTTTTTTCACGAATGTCGCGCGGTTCACCGTGAACTTGCGGATGTGGGTGGGGAGCGGGATCGGGCCGTGGACGATGGCGCCGCTGCGCTCGGCCGTCTCCAGAATCTTCATCGCTGCCTCGTCCAACACCGTATGGTCAAACGCGCTTAAGCGGATGCGGATGATGGAGAGCTTGCTGCCCTGCTCCTTTTTGGCGTCGGCTTTGGGCGCGGCCGTCGGTTCTTTCTTCCCCCCTGTTGTCTCTGCCTTCTTCGCCTTGGGCTGCTTAGAAGCTGCCTTGGGGGCGGGTTTCGCCGGGGCCTTGGCGGGCTTCTTCACCGGCCCCCTGGCGGGTTTTTTCGTAGCGGCAGTCATGGGAGAGGGAGAAAGAGCAAGAAGGGCAAGCGTAGGATTTCCCGCGTTTACTTGATAATCTTCGTCACCACCCCGGCGCCCACCGTGCGGCCGCCTTCGCGGATGGCGAAGCGGGTGCCCGTTTCCAGCGCCACCGGCTGCCCGAGGGTGACCGTGAATTTCAGGTTGTCGCCCGGCATCACCATCTCCACATTGGGCGGGAGTTCCACGGAGCCCGTCACGTCGGTCGTGCGGATGTAGAACTGGGGCTTGTAACCCTTGAAGAACGGCGTGTGACGGCCGCCTTCCTCTTTGCTGAGGACGTACACCTCGGCCTCGAAGTTCGTGTGCGGGGTGATGGAGCCGGGCTTGGCGAGCACCTGCCCGCGCTCGATGTCCTCGCGCTCGATGCCGCGCAGGAGCAAACCGACGTTGTCGCCGGCCATGCCCTGGTCGAGGAGCTTGTGGAACATTTCCACGCCCGTCACGACCGTCTTGCGCGTCTCGCGAAGACCCACGATCTCCACCTCTTCGTTGATGTTGATCTTGCCCTGCTCGATGCGTCCGGTGGCCACGGTGCCGCGGCCCTTGA
>CAZAUW010000057.1:5038-6429 GCA_964488295.1 uncultured Candidatus Peribacteria bacterium | reverse complement strand
GGGGGCCCTTTGCCAGGATCACCGTCCTGCCCTGCGCCGTTTCCCCGCTCTGCATCGTAAGTGTGAAACCCGCAGCCGTCTTCTCGACCTTCGCAATCCTCGCGACCTTGTAGGTCACTTCCTCAAAACTCATCGCGTGTTTCTTGAAGTTCTCCATCAAATCGGGGCCTTTGATATCGATGATGCCGGGCCAGTTGCCCACCTCCGCCGCCGTCTGCCCCATCCCCCCCTCTTCCGCGCCGATGAGCAGCGTCTTGAGCTTGTAGCGGGCGGTGTAAATCGCCGCCGTGTAGCCTGCGCAGCCGAGACCGATGATGAGGACGTCGAACATACAACAAGATTAAAGGAAGAATACAGAAGTTTAAAGGCACGATTTTTTGTAGGGGCGTGTCGCGACATGCCCCTACAAAAAATGAACACCTAACCCACCCACCCCCTCGCCCTCATCGCTTCCACAATTTTCGAGACGCCCACGATGAACGCCGCCTGGCGGTAGCTCACTTTCCGCTGGTGGACTTCGCGGCGGACCGCCTTGTAGGCATCGAGCATCAGGCGCTTGAGTTCGCTGTCCACATGCTCATCGGTCCACTGCTCGCCAGACCTGCCCTGTGTCCATTCGAAGTAACTGACGGTGACGCCGCCCGCATTAGCCAGGACATCGGGGATCACCTGTACTTTGCGTTTCTGGAGGATCGCGTCGGCCTCGGGTGTGGTCGGCCCGTTGGCGATCTCGAGAACGTATTTCGCTTTGATCTTCCTGGCGTTCTTGCCGGTGATCACGTTATCGAGCGCGGCGGGGATCAGGATGTCGCAGGGGAGCTCGAGCAGTTCCTCATTGCTCACCTGCCGCACATGATCCATCTTCATCTTTGTGATGTCGCACACGGATCCTTCGCAGTATTCGCCGGTCACGGAGCCCGTCTTCTCCTTGTACTTCTCGATCCTCACCGGATCAATGCCCTCCTCGCCATAGATCCCGCCGTGGGAATCGGACACGGCGACGATCGTGTAACCGGCATCGTGGAGGAAGTGCGCCATGTGCGCCCCCGCGTTGCCGAAGCCCTGGATGACGACCTTCAGGCTACTGCGGTCGAGCGCCTGTCCTTCCACCAACTCCTGCAGGATGAAGAATGCGCCGCGCGCCGTCGCCTTGTCGCGGCCCCTCGACCCCCCGTAGGAGAGCGGCTTGCCCGTGATCATCGCGGCCGCGTAGCTGTTGGTGATCTTCTCGAACTCATCGCGCATCCACGCCATGATGTCGGGGTTGGTGTTCACGTCGGGCGCGGGGATGTCGATGTCGGGGCCAAAGTGCTCGGCGAACGCCCGCACGTACCCGCGCGAGACTTCCTGTAGTTCTCTGCGGGTAATCTCCTTGTGGTTTAACTTCACAC
>CAZAUW010000057.1:0-5028 GCA_964488295.1 uncultured Candidatus Peribacteria bacterium | reverse complement strand
CCTGGACGGGGTCGAGGCTTTCTGGAGTTGGTTGCCGCGACTTCCCTTAGTGTTGAACTTCACCCCGCCCTTGGCGCCTCCACACGGGATATCGACGACAGCCGTTTTCACAGCCATCAGCGCCGCCAACGCTTTCACTTCATCCTCATCCGCCAGCGGATGGAAGCGGATGCCGCCCTTGTAGGGTCCGCGGGCGTTATTGTACTGCACGCGAAACGCAGGCAGCTTGATGGCCTTGCCGCCTTTTTTCACCGTCAGCGTCGCCTTGTGCTCATGCTTGGGCGCGCGCAGGATCTTCTTCTCTGTATCCGAGAGCTTGAGGAGGCTCATCGTGTCCTCCAGGTTCTTCTGGAAACGGGTGTACGGCGTGTCGGCAGAGGGTGACATACGTCAAAAAGGAAGAATGGCTTATTGTACTCCTTCAATTGGAAAGGCTGCATCAAGATTCCCAGAAAAGAGCCGTGTGGAGATATTCGATAGGGAAAAAGAAAGCATACTGACTTGTCGCACCAAGGACTAAAGGTGGCATGATAGGATGTACACATGAGATGTAGGCCGATTCATCAGTTCTTCGAATGCCATACGGGCGCAATCAACCTGATGCTTCATGGGCTTGGATTGTTCGTATTCTTCGTTGGAATCTTTGAGAAGAACCTGTTGGCAGTCATCGCTGGGGGAGCGCTGCAGGAATTTGGACACGCCTATCAGTGCATGAGGACGGGCAACCCTGAGCACAGTCCTTGGTACTGTGCAAAGACACAGTTTTTCATTGCACATCTTCTCTGGGCTCTAGCTGTGCTCTATGTGCTACTGCCCCTTTAGAAGACAAAACTTAACATGTCATGGCAATACCACACTCCTCACAAACGCCATCCAATACCTTATTTTGCGCCGCCAGTGATGCCGAAGCCGTTGCCTCAGCCGTATCACCATCGATGACAAACGACCTCCAGACTTCCAGATGCTTCTCTTCCTTCAGGTGCTCGTCGAAGTAGATGTGCGCGTCATCGGAGGTGAGGCCGTAGAAATCACGGAGTCCTTGTTTTTTGGTGGCGGCGATCTTGGGCAACTCACACTCAAGGGCATACATCGCCACAATCCCCTCCTCCGCGCTGCCCTCGGCCAGTGTCTCGAGCTTGGCGACGGCATCGAAGACCGTTCTGCACGGCACATGCGCCGCCAATTCCTCTGCGTTGATCCCAAGGCTCCCTGCAAACCTCTTCCACAGCTCCACGTGCTCCTGCTCTTCGGCGATGTTCTGCGCGGTCTTGGCCTTGAGCGCAGGCTCGCGCACGCGCTCATGCACGCGCGCGACGATCCCCGGGATCCGCTGCACCAGGTGGAAATACTCTTTGGCATACATGCGCAGATCATCGAGCGTCAATTCGCCCCGGGACCACTTCTGGTAGAACGGATGAATGAGCAGACTCTGCGAGGCGATGAGTGGATCGAGGAAAGAAAGCGTAAACATGGGGTGGAAGGAAATGTACAGGGATTGTAAGTGGAAGTAATGAGAAAAGGAAATTGTATATGGTATGTCGTATATCGTATGTCGGGAATCCCGATATACCATATACGATATACGACATACAATTAAAACAACTTCATCTGCTTCGGCTCCTCTTTTTTCTTTTCCATCTTCGCTTTCTTCGGCGCAGATTTCGTTGCCGGTTTCGCTTCCATCATCGTCACGTCGAGCGGGGTTGCCGAGAACTGGCCCAGGTAGTCACGTACCTTCTGGCCGTAAGCTTTGCTGTAGAGGCGGTTATCGGTCAGGTGGACGTCGCCGCCGTCGCGTTTGAAGCGCGAGAACGTCCGCAGGATCCGGAAGAGCCGGTGCATCAGGCGCGGCAGGCAATAGTCGCCAAAGGAATCGCGGTAGTGGAGAGCGCGCCGGCTCAAGGCCGGGTGCGAGGGGTGGTCGAAGGGCAGCGTGGCCAGGTAGAGGTGGTCGACGGACGCGGGCGGCAACTCGATTCCCTCGAACATCCAGGGAGTGAGGAGCCAGAGGGCGGGCGCCGGGGACGCGAGGAACTCGGCTTGCATCCGGCCCTGGCCGCCGCTGAGCCCCTGGCAGATGAAGGCGACGCCGCGGTCTTCGAGCTCCTCGGCGAACTTAACGAACATATCCTCAATGATCCCTTTGCCCGAGAGCAGGAGGATCGTTTTGCCTGTCGGGGGGTTGGCGAGAATGGTGTCGATCGTGAAGCCTTGCTCGCAAGAAATGGCTATATGGTTGAATGGCTGAATGGTTGAAAGCTTGCGAGGAGCGATGGATGGCGGGAGGATTTCGGGGAGCATGTCGGCGGAGTGCTGCGGGATGAGGAGTGTGACCAGGTATTTGCCGAAGAGCTGGGCCGAGAGGAAGTGCCCGATGCGCTCGGGCACCGAGTGGAGGATCTGGCTGCCGCTGGGTTTCTGTTCGATCCATGCGAGGCGATGGTTGAGGTTTTGCGGATCCAGTATTTTTTGCAGTTGCCCGAGCTTGTGGCGGATTTGGGGATTAAGAGACGATGCCGACGAATCCGAGGAATCCGAAGAAGCCGAGGATTTCTTCTCTTTTTCGTCGGTATCGTCGGACTCGTCGGATTCCCCGGAATCCTTCTCGAGAATCTTCTCCAGCTGCTCCCGCACCCCGCGCGTGTCCGCAGAGCGCAAGTCCCCGTCGGCGAGCATGCGGATATCCTGGAACTGGCGCGTCTTCTCGATCCAGAGCTGCAACGTATCGAGCACATGGGTGAGGAGCGGATTGCCTTCCGCCCCCGCACGCAGGTCATCGAAGGGCACGTACCAGCCGTAAGCCCTGGTGGCCGTGTCCTCCAGCATGGAGGCGTCGTCGACGATGATCGAGGGATTCTTTTGCAGCACATTCCATGCGGGATGTTCCGGTGTTTCGAGAAAGCGCAGGAGCTCGCGGTGGTCGAGCAGGTACGTCTTGGCAGGCTCTGCAAACTGGGCCCGGTAGACCTCCGCCCCATCGGTTGCCGCCAGTTTGCCGTTCCATACCGCCTCCTCGCCGCCGTGGATCGGGATGTCGTCGTGCATGCGTGCGGGATACCATGCGAGCTTGAGCGCGAGCGTCATCTCGTCGGCCGTGAATGTGTCCTGGCTCATGAATGTGCTTTTGGCCTGAGGCTCGAGGAGCGTTGCCGGCGGATGGATGACGCCCAGGGTGAGCCTCGGCGGGAGGCGGCGCAGGGTGGTGCGCAGATTTTTGACGGCGATGAGCCGCAGGCCGTCGGACTCTTCGTTCAGCACGGACTCTAGGAATGCTGGGTCGAGCGGTTCTTCTTGCAGTCGTAGTTCGGCAGGAGCTTTTCCTTCCCCCATCCCTAGCCCTTCCCCCACGGGGGAAGGGGATGTGTATGTTTTGTTTTCTTTTTTTAAAAAAACTTCCTTGTTCCCTCCCCGGCCCGCCTGCGCGACGGCTACGGCGGGCAGGCGTGGGAGGGTGCCCGAAGGCCGGGTGAGAGTTCCCGAGGTGAAATGCAGCAACCACCCCGGCCTCTCCTTCTTTTTGGTCTTCGGCAAAACCTCAAAGGGCATTCGGTACCCCGAGTTTCCCCTGACAGCGATTTCCAGAGTGGTCTTGCGCAAATCTTCGGGCAACTCGCACAGGCGCTCCCAGCACTTGCCAAGGAGCGCGAGCGTGGCGCGTACGTCGCCGAGCGCCCGGTGCTTGGGCGTATGGTCCAGTTGGAGCACGGTGCTCAAGTATCCCAATGAGTAACTTTCGAGCTCCGGGAATACGAGTGAGGCGAGCATCGAGGTATCGATCCATGGCCGGTCCGTGAGGTCCAGGTTCTCCCCCTTGAGCATCCCCAGATCGAACCCGATATTCTGCCCCACGATCAATGCGTCTGCGGGGAGGTGCGACAGGATTTCCCCGCGCTTCTCTGCAAATGCCGGCTGACCCTTGAGCATCGGCGTCTTGATGCGCGTGAGCGTCTCCACGTGCGGCGGCACTTCCTTGCAGGCGAAGAGCTGCTCGTATTCCTCCATCACCTTCCCGTCGCGCGCCTGCGCACACGCGAATTCGATCACGCGGTGTACGCGCGGCACGAAGCCCGTCGTTTCGGTATCGAGCACGACGAGGGGCAGAGGGGGGAGTTTCACAGGGGTAGGGTACGGTGATTTATGGCCTGGGTCACTGCAAAATCCATGTATTGCTCAAGAAAGACAGGTTGCCTTCACCATTATTGAGGCAAAATTGTCGGTCACCAGTTCTGTATCGAATCCCAGCTCGCCTCGGACCATCGCGTCATACGTGCGTAATGATGGAACATAGATATGCTGCGCCTCAAATGTGAGTCTTTCCCGATCAATGTAGGTGTTGCGTTTCAGCATTCGTTCAAATGAAACTTGTTCGCTCGACCATACATAGCACCGCAGAACCCGTGCTCTCTCAATTGTTTCGAGTAGCTTGAGGCTGTACAAACCTTCGATGAGAATGAATGCATTGTCTTGCGCGGGAGTAATCGACACTACCTGTGAACGTTCGCCCGTCGCGCGATCATAGGCCTGGATTGCACATGATGCATCCGAATGGTTTCTCCCCAGAAAGAAATTCAGCGCTTTCTCAGCTTCCTCCAAGTCAAACCAAGATTCCAAATTCATCATTCGTGGATCAGCCTGGTAGTTCCTTTTGTCGCGCTCCGTAAGAAACCAGTCGACCGAAAATCGTCGGACATTCTGGCCGTTTGAGGCCAATGCCTTTTCCACTGACGATGCAATGGTGGTTTTCCCGGCACATAGTTGCCCGTCGATAGCGATTCCGCGCATCGACCGTTTTTTGGCTAATTGGATCAGAAATGATGGAGCCTCATCAATGGTCATGGCGGGGACATGTTATCACCGTTCATGGAGGGAATATTTCCCGGGCAAACGCGGGCCATTTTGCAAATAGCCCGCGCGTAGGGAAACCCCGTCTCGCGGGTGGAAATAACCCCGGAGTATCCGCGGGTATGGAAACCCGCTCTGGTTTTCGAAACATTTCCATTCCAATATACCAATAAACCGATACACCTA
>CAZAUW010000056.1:5792-6554 GCA_964488295.1 uncultured Candidatus Peribacteria bacterium | reverse complement strand
TGAAGCTGTAGGCACCCCACACCAGCGCAGCCACAAAGAACGCGATGCTCAAAATCTGGATGGTTTTGGCTTTCATATACGCAGGGATTGTACCTGTTAGGAACGAAAAATGTCATAGTGCTTCGTTGACATATTGTTGAATGGTTCAATGGCTAAATGGTTGCACAGACACGGCATGGTGTGTCATACCCACGCAAGTGACGCATGCGCACCATTGCGCCATTCAACCGTTTAGCCATTCAGCCATTTTCTGAAGGTTCTATACTGTCCGCCCATGCCACTTGACCCCGCCGCCATCCGCCGCCACTTCCCCATCCTCTCGCGCTCCATCGGGGGGAAGCCACTGGTATATCTCGACAATGCGGCGACGAGCCAGAAACCCGAGGCGGTGTTGCGGGCGATGGATGAGTACTACCGGCTGCACAACGCCAACGCGCATAGGAGCATGCACGTGCTGGCCGGGGAATCCACGCAGATCCTGGAAGACGCGCGCGCCGCCGTCGCGCGGTTTGTGAAGGCCGCCCGCCCGGAGGAAATCGTCTTCACCAAAAACTGCACCGAGGCGATCAACCTGGTGGCGCGGTCGCAGGGAAGACTCTTCAAGCAAGGTGACGCCGTCATCCTCTCGATGCTGGAGCACCACAGCAACATCGTCCCCTGGCTGCAGCTCAAAGAACGGCAGGATATTGACATCCTCTGGATCGACTGCGACGCATACGGACAACTCGACCTCGGGCAACTCACGAAGTTTTTGAAGAAAGG
>CAZAUW010000056.1:0-5782 GCA_964488295.1 uncultured Candidatus Peribacteria bacterium | reverse complement strand
GGAAAGCAAATGTGAAGCTGCTCAGCATCACTGCTCGGAGGAACGTGCTCGGCGGGCGTCCGTCGATCGCGGACATGATCAGGCTCGCGCGCGATGCCGGCGCGCTCACTCTTGTGGACGCCGCGCAGTCCGTGGCGCATCACCAAACCGATGTCCAAGCGCTCGATTGTGACTTCCTCGCCTTCTCGGGCCACAAGCTCTACGGACCGCAGGGCATCGGCGTACTCTACGGCAAACAGAAGTTGCTCCAGGCGATGCCGCCGTTTTTGGGCGGCGGCATGATGATCTGGGACGTGACGACTGACTCCTTCACGCCCACCGACATCCCCGCCAAGTTCGAAGCTGGCACTCAGCCCGTGGCCGGGGCCGCCGGCCTGCAAGCCGCCATCGAGTGGCTCTCGCAGTTTGCTTGGAAAGATATCGAGGCACACGAACACTCGCTCCTCTTACATGCGGCGGAGGAACTCCGGAACATTCATGGTCTCCATCTCCTCGGTCCATGGCAAACAAAAAACGAGCAATCCTTCGGCTCGGCTCAGGACAGGCGAGCCAACGAGCCAACGAGCAACGCAACGTCTGGTTGTCTAAGTTTTACTATCGACGGCATTCATCCCCACGACCTCACCGACATCCTGTGCAAGCAAGGCATCTGCCTTCGCGCCGGGCGCCACTGCGCCCAGCCGCTGCACAAGGCGCTCGGCGTGAACGCGAGCACACGATTATCGGTTGGCATCTATAACACATTTGAGGAGATCGTCGCCGCGCGGCATGGGATACTGCAAGCAGTGGCGATGCTTTCATGAGCCACCAAACAAGGCCATTATTTTTCTCCAGAAAGAACGTGCGACGGGCAGGGTTTCTTGCCTGCCAGCGCCGGCATCCGGCGACTGCGCCGCTTGCGAATCCTGTCGTGCCTGAGGCGCGGATCCGAATTGTACCGAAAGCGTCCTCATTGCCCGTTCGGCTTGATCGCGATCGCTTCGCAAAAACTCATAACCTTTCGAAGAAAAAGCCATCAGCGCCTGTCGATATGTTTCGCGTAGAATCAGGCACGCGCGCTCGAAATCTTCTTCATTCCCCTTCATGCATGCTGCAATGACTTTCCTCCCGCACCGCGAAATCTCCGCCTGCCATTCATCGATAGTCGTGAGTGGAATCTGCGGCGTGGTGGGCACATCCCTGGTATCTGGTTGGCCACCCAAATCTACCTCATCAGGCCCGGGAACATGTGGATCCTCCATGGAAAGAAAACTATACTATTTTTATGGTAAATTGCAAATAGATAATTCTTCCTCAAGCCAATGCGCTAGAATAGGCCTATGGACCTCTACGCCGAAAACATTTTGGAGCATTTCCATCACCCGCGCGGTCGGCAGACTCTCCCCTGGCCGACCGTGGAACATGAGGAAGTGAACGCGAGTTGCGGGGACTCGCTCACGATCCAGCTTCGCATCCAAGACGGGAAGATCGCAGGCATCGGCTGGAGTGGTACGGGCTGCGCCATCAGCCAGGCGGGAATGTCGCTCCTGTGGGAGGACCTGCAGGGCAAGAACTTCGACGCGATCGAAAAACTTCGCAAAGAAAACATCTACGATCTCCTGGGCGTGCCCGTCGGCCCACGGCGCGTGAAGTGCGCGCTGCTCTGCCTGCACACACTCAGGAACGCGCTGCGCAAGGCGAAGGGCGAGGCGATGCAGGGATGGTTGGAGAGGGTGGAAGAATGAAAAGACAGGAGAAACACATTCACCGAGACTGCTGATGCCTCTCAATTATCCTTTTTATCAATGGTTTTGGTTCCTTAAAATTTTCTATCAATGCTTCTTCGAAAGACCGCTTTCCATCCTCGGATCGCAAATATGCCAAGAGTATTGTCGGTCTTCGCAAAGAGGGATTCTCTTGCATCATTTTTTCCAGAGCCAGATCGAAGGCCTCCGAAAAGTATTGAAGGGAAGTGAAGGTGGGATATCTCTGCTGCAATCTCCGCACGGCATCAAACCAGTTCTCTACCCTGTCCGATGTCTCTCTGTGCAAATCAAGTTTTGATCTCCCTGAGTTGCCGCAGCTCCGACTCATGGGTCCATTTCAATGCTTCGGATTCGTTAAAATACGTAAGACGAATAATGGCAACAAGTGCATCGCGAACTGACCGTGTTCCCGGGGCAATATAATAATCTTCCCCTGTTGCATCTTTCTTGCACTCTAATGCAGAACCATCATAGAGTAGCAGCGCATTCTCTTCCCCTTTCTGATCGGCTTCAGTAAGAGGATCGCTCTCCATTGCATCGGTGTCGGTGGGAAGTTCGGACAAAACATGTCCTCGCAGTTTTTTCTTCTTGGAACCTTGGGCACCCAGTCGCTTTTCTAACTTTTCTCTGCTTCCGCTAAAGCCGGTAACGATGATGTTGTTCGCGTCGAATCCAAGTCGTCGCATTTCCTCCCTGACCTTTTGAAGAATTGCATCAGGTCCTTGGTATTCATCGTCAGGAGTGATATTCACATGGACATTGATATAGGCCTTTTCACTGCTATCCATGCTGAATATTATACATAAATATTTGTTTTTTGCAAGCACTTGCGATCATGACATGGGGTCGGTTTGCCTGAAGATGACAGGATGAAGAGACGAAGAATGAACCGGCTTGCGGAAGCGAGCACGAACGGTTGCCTGTACTCACTCCCCCTCCTACCCTATCCCCCGCTACTGCCGCCGTAGCTCAGTTGGTAGAGCAACACAATGGTAATGTGTAGGTCACCGGTTCAATTCCGGTCGGCGGCTCCAGCCTACGCCCCGTTCGCGGGGCTACGGCCGGCAGGCCAGTTACCCTCAACAATCTGCGACGAAGGCTGCCGGACGAAGCGCCATAGCGCGTAGTCTGGCAATCCTACCCTCAGAAATATTGGTTTTCATGTATCGAATGTTGAGCGTCTGTATCCCTTCCTCACAGAAGCAAGAGAATGCCTAGCGCAAGGGAGGCAGGGCTATTTGTCGGTTACTTCTCAAGACACCCTGGCCGCAGCGGTACAATTGCGCCTATAGTCAGTGAATGTTCATGAGAAAAAATGCCGTTTGCATCTTGGCTGCTTTGACTCTTGCTACAAGTGTTACCGTGCTGTCTTCCTGTACCAAGCAAATCAACCCATCACCAGAGCAGCAATCACAGTCGCACTCTTCCGTGTCTGTACACGCACAGAAGCAACAACCGGACTGGTCGCAGTTCCCTGGAGCGTTGGTCGCAATGGATATGACAAGCACTGTGGGTGTACTGCTTGATGATGTTCCTGGGGATCAGCATGAGCGTCTCGCGCAAACCCTCATTGCCAAGCCACAGGGCTTTTGGCTGGACAGGGCAAAACGACAAATACGGCTCACCTCACTCAAGCTCAATTTCCGCAATGCGCCCAATAAGAAGCAGTTACCATTGCCACCGGAGGACCAGTGGAACATTGAACTCACGAATAACCCTCAACGCATGGGTTTCGACGGGCATGATGTCGTGGCGGTGAGCTATCACTTTTCCGGCGTCCTTCTGACAGACGCAGACTCACCGGGAATCTCCGAACCGGCACTGAACAATAACGGTGGTGTCTGGGACGAGCAATTTCTCCTTCCCGTGGACCCCGAACTCGTCTTCCAGAGGACGGGATTTGCGTGCATGAATGAATCGGAGTTCCCGCCAAACAGCATGGATGCGGAGGAAACTGATTTGTTCTACGACGACCGATGCAAGGTGGAAAAGAAATTGAGCACTACCGGCTGCCACATGACCGAGATGCCTGCGATGTCTTGCGCGCAAGCCGTGGAGCAAAAAATCGGCAAGGTGCAGGCGATCATGCACTTTGAGCATGTGCCATGGAATGGGGCGCTGGCGGATCGCGTGCGAACAGGCACATTCACGAATCCGGACGGCCCCGACTTGCAGCCCTACAAGGAAGAATTTTTGAACCATCGGTTCACGTACCGGTACATTCCTCACAATTCCTGCACACTCGTTGAAAAGTGCGTTGCTGCGCCAGGATGGCGAAAACTCCTGATGTTCCCGACGGCAGACCTCAACGTCGGAACGAAGCCTCTGGAGATTGGCGTCGTCGATTACTTCCTCAAAGATCACGGGTCCGTCCTCTCCAAACACGGTGTCTTTGAGTTCAGCGCTTGCCATCAGCACTATCATTTCTCGCACTACGGTTCCTTCACGCTCGGGGACGGATCGCTCGCACTGACGCGCAAGAACGGCTTCTGCATGCAGCCCACCGCCAGACTGATGAACAATGAGTTGAGCCCCCTGCACCATCCCTACGTTGACTGCATCGACCAGGGCGTGTCGGTCGGGTGGATCGACGAATACAAGATGGGCCTCGAATGCCAGTGGCTTGATGTGACCGGCGTACAGCCGAATCAGGACTTGCCGCTATCGTTCACCACCAATCCCGATGGCATTCTATGTGAGGGAACACTCAAACATGACAGCCAGGGTAACGATGTGTTTGAGCCGACAATCTTCAAAACGTCCGATGGTCAGCCGGTCCAGAAGCCTCAGTGTGATGTGTATCCGGATTGGTCGAAAAATAATAGTGAGTCGTACCAGGTCCATATTCCCGCAATAAGCGAGAGCTACCTAACAGAATCATGCAGAGATGGCCTCTACGGCCTTGTGCGCAATTCCGGATTCACGAAAACGCATGAATGCCATGAGTGCCGGCCGGGCAACAAATATCACACTTTCGTGCCGCATACCCTCCGGCTCTCCGGCGCAGGTTGTGCGAGTCTGTGAGGCGAGCATAGCATTGCAAAATGGTATTCCGTGCACCTACAACGACGCACTGGCATCAGGCATCGTGCAAACGCAAAAGGAAATTCGTTTCACCTGTCCGTCCGCCCGTGACGACGTGGAGACGGGTGGGTTCTATTCCTTCATGACAGGCGCTCTATTCCCGTCGGAACAACCATCAAAGGTGACGTGTGTTGTACAGTAGAAGAGAAAACTCCGTTTTTCGACATGTATTTCCCGATTGCAAATTGACCGGCCTCCTGCTAGAATAAGTACGTATTTACGTACTTCCATGACCACTGTCTCCTACACCACCTTCCGCCAGCACCTTGCGCAATTCCTCGATAAAACCGAGGAAGATTGTGAAGAGATCATTGTGACGAGAGGCAAAGGAAGGAACGCGATCGTGCTGTCGCTGGACGAATTTCTCGCGCTGCAGGAAACCGCGTACCTGCTTTCGTCGAAGAAAAACAGAAAGCATCTCGAGACTTCCCTGCGACAGGCAAAAGCGGGAAAAACCGTGCGTATGTCTCTCTGAACATGGAGATTGAGTTCACGGAAGCGGCGTACAGGGATTTCCTTTGGTGGAGGAAGAGAGACCCGAAGAAAGCCGGGAGGATCGAAGCGCTCTGCAGGGAAATCCGCCGGACTCCCTTTGAAGGAATGGGCAAACCGGAACCACTCAAGTACGACCTGCAAGGATACTGGTCGCGACGCATCGACACGACACAAAGGCTTGTCTACTCGGTCGGCAAAAAGACCATCATTGTGATCTCGTGCCGCTTTCATTACTGATCTTTCCACCGTTGCAAAAAACCTCTGATCCGAAATTCCGGCACCGCAAACACCATCCAACACACGACTGCCATCACGTCGACAAGTGCAGGAATCCAAAATAAGGAGTAACCGGTGAAGAATTCCCCGCGTTCATTCAAATACAGATAGAAGAACTGGAAATGGAACGTGAGGAGCACGAGCGGGATCTCGCACCCGAGGGCGCGCGCCTGGAGGATCAG
>CAZAUW010000055.1:0-6564 GCA_964488295.1 uncultured Candidatus Peribacteria bacterium | reverse complement strand
CCTGCACGTTCACTGTGCGCAGGACGGAATCGTTATTGCGCAGGTAGATGCTATAGGTCTCCAACTGCCCGATGCTTACCGGATCGACCGAGTCGCTCAGTTGGATGGTAATGCCGCAGTTGCCGTAGCGCGGGTCGCAGTAACCTGCATAATAGTTGTTGTACTGGTTGCCGTACCCGTAGGGGTTGTAGCAGTTATAGGTGTTGCCGGAGGGGCAATTATAGTAATTGGACGGATAGTAATTGTTGTAGTTGTTGTACGTGTAGTACTGGTTACGCACCATCGTGGCGACATAATCAGTGCTGCCCTCCGCCTGCAGGCGCAGCTGCAGGCTCTGTCCGTCGCGGGCGGAGTTCTGCACCATCACCCTAAAGGTGAACCGCACGCCGCTATTGGCCGAAAGCGGCATCAGCCAGTCCACTTCGCTGCCGCCATAGTAGTTGTTCCCGTAGTTGTAGTAGTTCCCATTGGTGTAGTTGTTGTACAAGCTTCCGTATCCATTGGGATTGTTCGTCGGCGTGCGCGAAGCCGAGACAAACGACGTGTTGGGGTCCAGGAACGCCTGCACGTTCACCGTGCGCGGTTGGTACGTGTCGTTACGGACGTAGATGCTGTAAGTGACGGTGTTGCCGATGAGCACAGGGTTGGGCGATCCCGTGCCTCGCACGCTCACCCCGTTGACACAGTTGCTATAGAGGCCGTTGCACGTCTGCGCGTACACTCCGGCTGTCGCGTTCGTGTATGTGTAGGGGTATGTGTAGCTGGGATACGAATACGCGGGGTATGAGGAGTAAGGAGAGGAGTACGGATAGGTATATCCCGATGTGCCGTAGTCGAAGTAGCTGTAACTGGTGCATTGCCCGCTGCTGTCTTGGGCATAGCATTGGTATCCCGGCATTTGCGATGGGTCGAGGGCATACGCCGGAGCGAGACCCCATGCCAGCCATAGTGCGAGCGATGAAAGCGCAGCGATCGAGATATTCTTCCATGCCGATGGTGAAAAATGCAGGGTGCTCATAGGGTGAGAATCATACGAAAAGAGCGCCCAAGGTCAAAATAATAAGTCTTGTTCCCGTTGGCTTTTTGAAGAACAGAGAAGAACTTTTTATTTTTTTGTCAATCACCTGCCGCCGGCGATTTTTACCTGCTCAATTCGATCGAGGCAATGAGTCTATGGGGTTGCCATCGATGTCTTCTTTCCGCTACAATTCGCCGCTTTCTTCCGCTCCCAGCCAGCCATTTATTTTCCCATGAGTATCCGTAACATCGCCATCATTGCCCACGTTGATCATGGAAAAACCACTCTGGTGGATGCGCTTCTCAAGCAAGGCGGGGCCTTTGCGGCGCACGAGCAGGTGGGGGAACTCATCATGGACAGCAATGCCCAGGAGCGCGAACGCGGCATCACGATCTACGCCAAAAACACATCCATCCGGTACAAGGATTGCAAGATCAATATCGTGGATACCCCGGGCCATGCGGATTTCGGTTCCGAGGTGGAGAGAATCCTTCGTACCGTCGACTGTGTCTTGCTCTTGGTGGATGCGCAGGAGGGCCCAATGCCGCAAACAAAATTTGTTCTCAAAAAGTCTTTAGAATTAGGGATAAAACCTATTGTGATCATCAATAAAATTGATAAGCCTGCCGCCCGTCCTCTGCAGGTGGTCGATATGGTCTTCGATCTCTTTGTCGCGCTCAAGGCCAACGACGCGCAACTGGATTTCCCGTATCTCTTCACGATCGCCCGCGAAGGCATCGCCAAGCGAAGGCTCGATGACACATCCGCCGATCTGAATCCCTTGTTTGACCTCATCATGGAGAAGGTGCCGCAAGCGCCGCAGAATACATCGGCTCCGTTTCGCATGCAGCCCAGCAGCCTGGGGTACGACAACTACCTGGGGCGCCTTGCGATCGGGAGGGTCTACGAAGGCATCGCCAAAGCAGGCGACAAGGTGTTTGTGAAGACAACCGAAGGCAAAGTGCGCAGCGCCAGGGTTACCAAAGTTTTCGTTTCGCAGGGGCTCAAGCGCGTCGAGGTGCCCGAGGCGATGGCGGGCGACATCGTCACGATCGCCGGCATCCCCGATATTTACGTGGGCGAGACGATCACCACAAACGAGGAGGCGCAGCTCCTCCCCGCCATCAGCATCGATCCCCCGACGATCTCGATGAATTTCCTCGTCAATAATTCCCCGTTTGCCGGCAAGGAAGGCACACTCGTCACCACCCGCCACATCAAAGCGCGCCTGGAGAAGGAGAAGGAGACGAATGTGGGATTGCACGTGGAGGAGATCCCCGGCACGGATGCCTACAAGGTCTCGGGGCGCGGCGAGCTGCATCTCTCGGTGCTCATCGAGGACATGCGCCGCGAGGGGTTTGAATTGCAGGTATCCCGTCCGGAGGTGATTTTCCGCGATGTCGACGGCGCCAAGGAGGAGCCGATCGAGCAGGTAATCATCGACGTGCCCGAGAGCTTCACGGGCACGGTGATTGACATGCTCGCGCGCCGCAAGGGCGAGATGGTGGACATGCAATCGCGCGAGGGGCACTCGCGGTTGGAGTTCAAAGTGCCGACGCGCGGGTTGCTCGGCTTTCGCGGCGATTTCATCATCGAGACGCGCGGGGAGGGAATCCTCACGCACTCTTTTGCCGCCTACGAGCCGTCCAAAGGTGATCTGCCGGCGCGCAACAGAGGGTCGATGATCTCGATGGTGGCGGGTGAGGCAGTGGCCTTCGCGCTCTGGAACCTCCAGGAGCGCGGCGCGCTTTTCATCACGCCGCAGACCAAAGTCTACGAAGGCATGGTGATCGGCGAAAGCAGCAAGGGCGAGGATTTGGTGGTGAACCCCACGAAGGAAAAGAAGCTCACCAACATGCGCGCCTCGGGCAGCGACGAAGCCATCATGCTCACCCCCGTCACCCCGATGACCCTCGAGCAGGCACTCGAGTACATCGCCGACGATGAGTTGGTGGAGGTGACGCCCAAGAGCATCAGGCTACGCAAGAAACTGTTGACCGATAACGATCGGCGCAGGGCTGCCCGATGATTCAGAATTTGGGTTTTTCCCTAGAGGATGGTGAAAACAATATTTATTATTGTAAAATAATATGATATAATAACAAGGTATATCCACACCCATGCAGAAGAAGCCCCTCCGTATTTTGCTCTTCAATGTCGGCTATGCGACGGCGCTCGACGGGACGCTCAGGGACTACCTGCTGCGGTTCTACCGCTACCTGTACACCCCCCGGCGCATCATCCGGCGCGTGCGGCAGGCCGTCTTCCACCTGATGCAATCGAAGAAGCCCGATGTGTGCTGCTTTGTGGAGATCCACAAGGAGCACGGGTTCCTGCGCCATCCGCGCGCCTACCGCGAGGAGAGCATCGAGAACAAGTACGGACTCCACAGCCTGCTGCGGCTCCTGCCGTTCTTCCGCGACAACTGCAACGGGTTTTTTGCCAAAAAGAAACTGCCGTTCCGCGAACACTACCTGCGAAACGGCACCAAGAAGCTGGTCTACGAGATCGCGTTGCGTCCGGATGCGTCTTTACTCCTCGCGCACTTCTCGCTCAACCGCGCCGTGCGGCAGGAGCAGTGCGCCGAACTGCGCACGCTCATCGGCAAACGCAGGAACGTCATCCTCTGCGGCGATTTCAATATTTTCGGCGGCTTCGACGAACTCAAGCGCTTCGCGGACAGTTGCAACCTGCGGATCGTCAATGCGCCGTCGCAGGCGACCTTCCCCGCCGTGCATCCGCGCAAGGCGCTCGATTTGTTTCTGTGCCCCAAAGATGCCGGGCATCCCTCGGTGACGGTGCTCGATTCGGTCCATGTATCCGACCACTTGCCGGTGATGCTGGAGGTAATTATTTGATACGTAGCATTGTCCCTGCTTGTTGGCTCTTCTTTCTTTTGTCTGCCACACAAAAGAAAGAAGTTCTTCGACTCGGCTCAGAGCAGGTGCCGAAAAAGTCACCCGGCTTCGCTCTGCGGAGCTTCGCCGGGCAGGCCGCAAAATGGTGCCGCGACATTTTGCGGAGGATGGAAGCAGAAGGCAGACTCCGTCGGGACTGGCTCTGGAGCGATCACTTGACTCAAAAATTGAAACGCAGTAGATTGCACTACTATGCAAAATTCTTCCAGACTGATTATTCGTGCCGGATCGTGCGTGCTGGTATCTGTATTGCTGCTCACGGCGTGTGCCGGCAAGCAACAGGGAGGCTCGTCGGGATCCGCAGCCGCGCAAGGAAGTTCTTCCTCAGGACGATTCTCGTTCTTCGGGTCCGTGCCGTCTTCCGCGGGCGGAAGCATGTCGTCCGCGACGCCTGTGGTGATGGATTTGTCATCTTCCTCGATGCCCGCAGGCACCCTCTCTGTGATGCTCACTTCCGATCACAGTGACGTGCGCCCAGGCGACCAGGTGTTCTTCACCGTCATCGTGCGCAATGTCTCCACCGTGCCGGCCGTGCAGGTGAAGGCGGTTGATTCCTTTTCGCCCGCGCAATTGCGCGTCGTCGCATCCGATGGACAGGCGTACCTTAACCACGTGGACTGGCTCATCAGGAGCATCCAACCTGACCAAAAAGTCACCCTGCGGCTGAAGATGAGGGTGGCCGATTCGGTGGCCATGGATGAGGTGATCCACACGAGCGTCGTGCTGATGCAAGGCGGCGTGATGCAGCCGAGTGTCGGCAATGCCGACCTACATGTGACACAAGCGCTGCCCCAGACCGGAGCCGAGCATACCGGGCCGCTGGAGGATACGAGCCGGTATTTGTCGCCGCTGTAGCCGGCCCCCACCCTAACCCTCCCCCGTTGGGGGAGGGGATGTTTTGTTTGTTGTTTTTTAAAGATGCTCGATGGGGGCTGGTATCACTTGCACTGGTTCCTCTGAGACCTGGCTCGATGGAGTCCACATTGTCGTTTCTTGAGTGACGGGAGCCGGAGGCAACGCGGTTGGGTCGACAGACGGTTTCTTGAATTTGGCGACAGTGATGGTGGTAGCGCCCCCGGCGAGGATTCCCTGCAGGATGGCGTCGAAGGGCGGGCGGTTGGTGACGATGAAGAGGCCGAGTATACCGCCCACCACGAGTGACGTGAGCTGCTTCATCCGGCTGCGCTCCACCGGGAAGGCCGCGAAGATGGCTTCGCAGAGGAAGAAGGTGAGGGTCGCAATGAGCGCGAACTGGTCGTTCATCACCTGGCCAACGAAGGTGCCGACGGCGGAGGGTTCCATCTGTAGAGGGGGAATGAGTGGAAGTTGTGCGATAGGGAAGAGGTGATCGGTGATGCGTTTTTTCGTTGGCTCGTTTGTTCGTTTTTCGTTTGGGTACGGTGACGACTGTGTCAGGTGATGTGATGATGGGTACGCAGGTGGCGGGCCATCACCGCTGCCAGCTCGGCACGAGTCACTGGCCGCTCGGGATGGAAGAAGCCGTCGGAGGACATCAGGAAGAGCCCCTCGCGCAGACAGAGGACGACGTCATCGTGGTACCAGGCGCCCGTGGGCACATCGGTGTAGAAACCCGGCGGAGTCGGAGCCGGAGTTGGAATCGGAGTCGGTGGGGGCTGCGGTTGCGGAGAGGGTGAGAGGGTGAGGTAGGCGCGGATGCCACCCAGTATCCCCTGCGCGATCGTCGGGCGGAGGTTGGGATCCTGGATGAGCGCCGCGTCGAATTCGTTGGTCACAAATCCCGCTTCGATGAGGCATGCCCGCAGGATCGTGTCGTCCAAAATGCCCAGCCGCCCGAAGCGGTTCTGGTTACTGGGCAGGGTCGGGTTGGGGCGCAGCGGCAGGCCGGTGGAACTTGCCGTACTGCGCGCAATGGCGAGAGCGAAGGCAGAAAGCTCCGGATGTTTGCTGGAATACCACGCCTCGATGCCGCGGGCGGAGGGATCCCCGGCATTGAGATGAATGGAGATGAGCAGTGTCTCGTCGGTTCCCCATCCGTTTTGCCGGCACGCCGCGTTCACCTGTTTGATTTTGCTCACGAGCATGAGGCGCACGTCCACGCCCACGGGAATGATCTGCGCCTGCGACAACACCGGATCTGCCCGGAGATCCCCCAGCAGGTCGATGGCGATCTTCACCACCTGTTCGCGTTCGGTCGTGCCGTTGCCTGAGGCGCCGTTATCAATGCTGCCCGTGGGTCCCAGCCCGTGACCCGCATCCACGAAGATCGCTTTGAGCGGCATAGGAGGGGGATGGTAGTACCGGGTGGATGCGGTGGCAATTGGAAGTTTTTCCTCTGTTTGGAGAGGAAATCGAGGCAACCAGACCTGTGGGGCAATTCCACCTCTATCGGCAAGCTATGCCGATATCGCCGTCATGACACAAGGCCTGATCAATAACCTTTTCATTGCAAAGCCGTATGACTGTCCTTTGGAGTCGCTTGCTTGCCTGATCGAAGACGAGACCGATATTGTCGACATTGAGGTTTTCATCCATCAGATCAATATCACTGTGTCAATCGCAGACCATAGGTCGGGGATAAACCCCCGACGAGCCTGCCTTACATCCTTGGTTGCGTCTGGGGCGTAAAAGGCTTTGCGTGATATACCT